>PKWR01000046.1 GCA_003133285.1 Coriobacteriia bacterium | reverse complement strand
CGGCCCTCCTCGCGGGCGCCCGACAGGTGGGCGTCGTCGGGCAGCGCGTAGTCATCGAGCGTGCGCGCGTCCCAGCTATCGTCGGCCGCGGCCCGCTCGGTATGCTCCGGCAGCGTGAGGTCGGCCTCCATGCGGCGCGCGACCCGCCGGAGGGTCTCCGCGAGACCCTCCTCGGGGGCATCGTCGTCCGCGCCGAAGAGCGGGAAGCGCGGCTGGAGCCGGACGGCGGGCTCCTTGTCCACCTCGACGGACACGGGGCCCTCGTCGGCGAAGGGCGGCGGCGTCGGGGCCACGGGCGCGAAGAGGCCGGCGGACGCGACCACCCTTGCGGCCGGAGTGACCGGAGGCTCGGGGACCGGGGGGGCCGCGGCCACCTGGGCCTGGACGCGCAGCACGAGGACGGGACCGGCGGCGTCCAGGTCGACGGCGAGGACCTCGTCATCGCCGAGGTCGATGGCGCCGGCGCTCGCGGTCGCGCCTGCCGCCTCGACGGCTGCGGAGCGCGACTCGTAGGCACGCTCGGACAGAAGCCTGATGAGGCCGGTGGAGCGAGCGCGTGCAAGCAGGAAGAACCTCATCGACTACCTTCGGCTCGGCGTCGGGCCCGTGCGTGGCGCTTCTCCGTGCGCAGCGCCACGGCATCATCATCCTACGGTGCGCGCTCCCGCGGCACAAACCTTGTGTGCACGGTGCTATCATCGCGCCGGCGCCAAAGCGCGAAATCACCCAGGACCGGAGTGTCTGCCAACCAATGCTGAGCGGCTACGCGCTTTCCGAGTGCGACTTCGTCGCGGTCGACCTCGAGACCACCGGGTGCAGACCCGGGCGCAACAGCATCATCGAAGTCGGTGCCGCGCGATTCAACGCCGCGGGCGTCATGTCGACCTTCCAGCGTCTCGTCCGGCCGTCGGACTCCATCCCGAAGGCCGTCGAGGACCTCACCGGCATCGACTCGGCGATGCTCGTCGGTGCGCCCTCGATCGAGGACGTGATGCGCGAGTTCCGTGAGTTCGCCGACGGGGCCGTGCTGGTCGCGCATAACTACCGCTTCGACCTCTCCTTCCTCGACCACGAGGCTGAAAGCGTGTGGGGAGCGCCCATGGCGCGGCCGACGATCGACACGCTGTCGCTCACGCGCCGCCTGAGGCCCGACCTCCGCCGCTACAGTCTCGGATCGCTGGCCGAGGAGTTCCAGACGCCCACCACGCCCGACCACCGCGCGGGAAACGACGCGCTGGCGACGGCCGAGCTCCTGATCGCGCTCATCCCCGACCTCCAGCGTCTAGGGATCGAGGACGTCGGGTCGGTCTCCGCCTTTTGCGGCCTCTCCAACCAGACGGCACTCTCCGAGCGCCTCGTGCTGACGCGCTCGCTCCCCGACGAGGCGGGCGTCTACCTCTTCCGGGACGCTTCGGGCGCCGTGATCTTCGTCGGGCACGCGCGCAGCCTGCGCACGCGGACGAGGCAGTACTTCTACCCCGGGGCCGCGACCGACGAGATGGCCGCCGAGGTGACGTCGATCACCGCGGTGCGGACGCGCTCGCACCTCGACGCGCTGCTGCTGGAGCACCGTCTCGTCGACCGGCACAAGCCGCGACACAACCCGACGGCGCACCGATCCCGTGCGGGGTACCTCATCAAGGTCGAGACCGGGTCCGCCTATCCCGGCGTGAGCGTCGTTGAGGCCCCGCGCAAGCGCGGACGCCTCATCGGACCGTTCACCAGCCGCTGGGCCGCCCTGACCCTCGTGGAGAACCTCAAGGAGGTCTACGACCTGCGCCGCTGCTCGCGACGCCTGGACGCGCGACTCCCGATGATCCCTTGCGCACGGCGCGACTCCGGGACCTGTCCCGCGCCGTGCGTGACCGTCCCTGACCCGGTCGAATACGCGGAACGCCTGAACGCCGCCCTGGGAGTCCTCGACGACGATACGGACTTCCGGTCGCTTCTGGTCGCAGCGCAGCGCAAGGCGGCACACGATGGCCGCTACGAGGACGCCATCCTCTACCGCGACGGCGTTCGTGCGCTCGACCGGGCACTGTCGTCGCTCGCGATCGTCCGGGAGGCCGTCAGCCGTGACGTCGTGCTCGTCGAGGAGGTCGACAGCGAGGTCGTCGTGAGCTTCCTCAGGGGCGGCCTGCGCGCGGCGGTGCTCCGGGGCAGTCGGGAGCACATCGAGCCCAAGATCGTTCCCGCACTGCAGCGCGTCTACTTCGCCGGCGTGCCGGCGGTCGACCCACTGCGCCTCACGTCGGAGAAGATCGCCGAACTGCTCATCATCGCGTCGTTCATCGAGACCGACGCCTACCTCGAGGTCGCGGTCACCGACGCGGCGGACACGTCCTCGAAGCTCAGACGGGCTCTGGGCCTGGACCGGCGGACGCCTCGGCGACGCCACGGAGCCGCTTCAGCCGTGTGACGTTCTCGATGTCCTTGCCGGGCGCCTCGCCGGGCATCTCCACGATCGCGGTCGCTGTCGCCAGTGACGGGTGACCGAACATCGCCGCGAAGCCCGATTCGCCCACGAACCCGTCCCCGATCCACTCGTGCCGGTCGCGGTGGGAGCCGAACTCGCCCTTGCAGTCGTTCGCGTGGACGAGCACGACCGCACCGGGGCCGCAGTGGGCGTCCAGATGGCCGAGCAGCCCGGTCCAGCCCTCCGTCCCGCGCAGGTCGATACCGGCCGCGAACGCGTGGCAGGTGTCGACGCAGAGCCCGGCTGCGACGCCGGTGGCACGGACCGCCACCAGCGCCTCCGCCATCTCGTGGGCGTCGGTGCCGTACTGACGGCCCGCTCCCGCAGCGTTCTCGAGCAGGACCGGCGCCACGGGGCCGGTCGCGTAGTCCGCGGCTCGGCGCACGGTCTCCGCGACACGCGCGATACATGCCCCGTCGTCGTCGCAGAAGCGCGTACCGAGGTGGACGACCACGCCGGCCGCTCCGATCTCGTGGGCGCGCATCATCTCGTCGGAGAGCGCAGCGCACGACTTCTCCCACTGAAGCGGGTCCGAGGCGCCCAGGTTGATCAGGTAGCTCGCATGCGTGAAGACAGGGCCGATGCCCGCCGTGGCGCATGCGGCGCGGAATGCGGCGGTCTCCTCCGGCGGGCGCTTCGGTCCCGACCAGCGCCGCGGGCTCTTCGCGAAGAGCTGGAACGCCTCGCTGCCGGTCTCGAGCGCGTAGTCGAGCGCGGCGGCGAGTCCGCCGTCCATCGGAACGTGCGCGCCGATCCGCATACGAGGTCCTTCCGTGAGGTGCCGGTACCCGGGGTCGGCCTGTCGTCCCGGGCGGCTATCATCTTCGCATGAGCGGACCCGACGACGAGACACGCGATGACCCCCGGACGGCGACGCCATGGGTGGGCAGGGCCGTGCTCCACGTGGACATGGACGCGTTCTTCGCGTCGGTGGAACAGCTCGACCACCCCGAGTGGCGCGGCCTCCCGGTCGTCGTCGGAGGATCGCCGGAGTCCCGCGGAGTGATCGCGGCCGCCTCCTACGAGGCGCGGCGGTACGGGGTCCGGTCGGCCATGCCCTCCGCGATCGCGAAGCGTCTGCTGCCGCCCGAAGCCGTGTGGACGCGGGGGCACTTCGAGCGCTACGGCGAGATGTCCGAGGCCGTGTTCGCGATCTTCGAGTCCTTCACGCCCGAGGTGCAGGGCGCATCGATCGACGAGGCGTACCTCGACGCGACAACCGGGGCCGACGGCGCGCACCCGGTCGAGGTCGCGAAGCGTATCCAGGCGGCCGTCGACGCGCTGGGCCTGTCGTGTTCGATCGGCGTCGCCTCCAACAAGACCGTCGCGAAGATCGCCTCCGATCGCGACAAGCCACACGGCATCACGGTCGTCCCGCCCGGGACCGAGGCCGCGTTCCTGGCCCCGCTGGCCGTGCGCCTGATGCCGGGCGTCGGCCCGAGCACCGCCTCGCGCCTGGTCTCGCTGGGGATCCGGACGTTGGGCGAGCTCGCGGCGCTCGACGACGACACGGCGCGGCAGGTGCTCGGCTCGCACGGCCCCGCGACGGTGCGGCGGGCGGCCGGGTCCGACCCGCGTCCCGTTCGCGAGCGGGACGCCGTGAAGTCCGTCAGCAACGAGCGCACGTTCGCGACCGACCTCCGGGACCGCGGCGAGGTCCGCGACATGGTCGCGGGTCTTGCCGAGCACGTGGCGGGGCGCGTTCGGCGCAAAGGACTGAAGGGTCGAACCGTCCACCTGAAGGTCAGGTTCTCGGACTTCTCGACACGGACCGCGCAGACGACGCTGGACGAGGCCGCCGACGACAGCGGGCACATCCAATCCGCCGCCCGGGCCCTTCTCGACGCGCTATGGGCGCCGGGGGTCGGTGTGCGCCTGCTCGGCGTGGGCGTATCGGGGTTCGGCGAGGCCCCCCGGCAGTTGGCGTTGCTCGGCGACGAAACGGGAGCGCGCGACGAGCGTCGGGCCGCGATCGACCGTGCGGTCGACGAGCTGCGCGAGCGGTTCGGCGACGATGCCGTGCGCTTCGGCACGCGGAAGCCGGCTTCGCGCGACCCGAAGGACCGCTACGGGCCGGGGTAGATAGGGTCTGAGGGACGCGGTTGCCCCCCTACGTCGAGAGAGGTCCCACATGACGCCAAGACCGTATGGAGCGAGAGTTGCCTGGCTGCTCGCGCTTCTGGTGACCGCTGTGGTGTTCGCCTCCGGCTGCACGCCGGAGGCGGAGAGGACCCCTGTCGCTCCGTACTACAAGACGGTCCCCATCGGCTCTGCAGAGGTCGTTGGCTATCTTGGTCACTCGGATCTGGAGGGCGGTTTTTGGGCCGTCTATGACGCGAAGCCCGATCCGAGCAGCAGTGTGCAGCCGAAGATCCTGGCAGTGCTGATCCCCGTCGACTCCGACGAGTCTGCGCTCGTGCACTTCGACGGGCAGTATGTGTGGGCGGCCGGCCGGATCCCCGGCGGCGTCTCGCCACGTATGGCGGGTCCGGAGATCTTCGTTGATGGGATGGGGCCCGCCAAGGAGCCCTAACTCCGGCTAGGTGACAACAGTGCTCTCCGCAGCCTGCCACTCCTCTTCGTCGGTGTGCCCAGAGCTCCCGCGGAACGGTCCCATCGGCGCGGTGCCGACCCCCCGTCGCAGCCGCACGGGCGTGCCCCCGGACGTCCTGACGACGTAGGGGCGCACGATGTCGGCGATCACGGCGATGCCGCGCTCCTGGTTGTTCTGCAGCACCCCCTCCACGATGTAGGAGCGGTGCTTCACGATCGTCTCGCCGCTGCGCTGCAGCGCCTCTGGGAAGACCACGACGTCGATCAGCCCCGTCGGGTCCTCGAGCGTGAGGAAGCACACCCGCTTCCCGGAGCGCGTGCGCGGCGTCTGCGCGCGCTCGCGCAGCCCGGCGACGGTGATGCGCGATCGGTCCGGGCGCGACGGCAGGTCGCTCGCCCACACGACGCCGCGGGCGGTGAGGTCCGCGCGCGCCAGCTCGAACGGATGGCAGGTGACGGCGAGCCCCAGCAGCTCCAGCTCCGCGCCGAGCCGCCGCGCCGCACTCCAGCCCGACGGGTGCGACGGGTCCTCGGGCGTGCGGGCGCGCGAGGGCGCGAGCAGCAGGGCGCGCTCTCCCCCGCTGCCCTCCCGGGCGAGCGTGGCCTTCAACTCGGGCAGCAGCACCAGTTGCTCGTCGCGGGTGGGTGGTCGTCCGGCGTCGGTGCTGCCCAGGCCGTCGAGCGCCCCGACTTTGATGAGCGAGACCGCCGCGTCGGACTCGGCGCGCGTCCGGCGCAGGAAGTCGGCAAGGTCGTCGAAGGGCCCCCGTGCCCGCTCCTCCGAGATGGCGCGCAGCAGCCGCGCGTTCATGCTGAGCAGGCCCTTGAGCCCCACGCGGATGGCGCGCCCGTCCTTCTCCACGCCGCAGCCGGCCCCCGACGCGTTCACGTGCGGCGGGAGCACCTCGATGCCGTGCCTTCGCGCATCGTCGAGCACGAGGCGCGGGCTGTAGAAGCCCATCGGCTCGTTGTCGAGGATCGCGGCGGCGAACTCGGCCGGGTAGTAGGTCTTCAGCCACGCGCTCGCGTAGCTCACCACCGCGAAGCACGCCGCGTGCGCCTTGTTGAAGCCGTAGGCCGCGAACCCCTGCAGTTGGCGGAAGACCTCCTCGGCGATTTCCGCGGTGCACCCGAGCGCGACGGAGCGGCGCACGAACTCGCCGTGCAGCGACTCCATCTCGGCGCGGGAACGGTCCTTGGTCATCGCGCGGCGGAAGCTGTCGGCCTCCGCGAGCGTGAAGCCCGCCACGGCGCGCACCACCTGCAGGACCTGCTCCTGGTAGATGATCACGCCGTACGAGTCCGCCAGGCACGCTCCCATCCCGGGGTGCGGCACGACGACGGGCTCCAGCCCGTGGCGGCGCCGGATGAAGGGCACGATCATCTCGGCCTCGAGCGGCCCGGGACGGAAGAGCGAGATCGCGGCGATGATGTCCTCGAAGTCGCGCTCCTGCAGGCGCATGGCGAGGTTGCGCTGGCCGGGGCTCTCCAGCTGGAACATCCCGACCGTGTCCGCCGCGGCGATCGTGGCGTAGACCGTGGGGTCGTCGTGCGGCAGCAGGAACGGCTCGGGCACCGCGTCGTCGCCCACCCGTGCCCGGGCCAGGTCGACCGTCTGGCTGATCGCGGAGTGCATGCGCAGGCCCAGGATGTCCATCTTCACGAGCCCGAGGGCCTCGACGTCGTCCTTGTCGTACTGCGAGACCACCGTGCCCTTGGCCGCCCACTGCAGCGGAGTCCAGCTGTCGACCGGCTCCGCGGTGATCAGGAAGCCGCCGAGGTGCGTGCCGAGGTGCATGGGGACATGGTCGAGCTTCTCGGTGAGGTCGAGCAGCATCTCGTGACGCGCGTCGCGCAGCGGGTGGTTGCGGCACTCGGGGTAGGTCTCGAGCACCTCGCGGATCCTTCGAGCGCTGGTCCAGGGCAGGTGTCGCGAGAAAGAGTCGACCTCCGCCTGAGGGTGACCGAGCGCCTTCGCCGCGACCCGCACGGCGCTCTTGGCGGTCATCGTGTTAACGGTCGCGATCATGGCCACGTGAGCAGCCCCGAACCGTTTGTAGATGTAGGCGATGACCTCGTCGCGGCGGGCCGAGTCGAAGTCGACGTCGATGTCGGGCATCTGGCGCCGCTCGGGGTTGAGGAAGCGCTCGAA
>PKWR01000095.1 GCA_003133285.1 Coriobacteriia bacterium | reverse complement strand
CCGGCGACCTCCGCGAGCGGCAGCGTGAAGGTGCCCGCTCCCGCGTAGAGGTCGAGGACCCGGTCGGAGCCGTCCGCAGCCAGGCCGTCGAGCACCATCTTCACGAGCGTCTCGGCCAGGACGGTGTTGACCTGGAAGAAGCTCGGCGCGGAGACCTTGTAATCGTACTCGCCCAGGCGCTCGTGCCAGAAGCCCCGTCCGGAGAGCACCTCGACCTTGAGGTCGGCGCGTTCCTTCGGGTCGCCCTTGACGAGCACGCGCGTCACGCAGGTGGCTTTGACCGCGTCCGCCAGCGTCTTGGCGACCGCGTGGCGCGGGAAGGCGCCCGGCGGACCCCACAGATCGATCTCGAGGTCACGCGTGCGCGCGGCGACACGGATGGCCACGCGGTCGATGTCCAATCCTGCGCGTCCGCCCAGGTAGCGCAGCGCGCCTCCGATCGCCCGCGGCGTCCTTCGTGCGCGCTCGGGAAGGAGCAGGCATGCGTCGATCGGAACGATCTCGTCCGTCCCCGCGGCCGTCATGCCGATGAGCGGCGAACCGTCCGCGCGTTTGCCGATCCTGAGCTCGAGTCGGTTGCGGTAGCCGTACGGGGACGTTCCGCTGACCGTGGGGCCGACCTCGACCCCCTCGATCCTGCCGATCCGGGCGAGGCTGTCGGCGACCTGCGTGCACTTGGCCTCGGCCTGTGCGGCGTAGGAGATGTGCTGCCACTGGCAGCCCCCGCAGTGGCCGAAGTAGGGGCAAGGAGGATTGCGCCGCTCGGCGGAGGGCGTGACGATCTGTGAGATCACGCCCTCGAGGTACCGGCCGTGGTCGGCGGTGACCTCGACGTCGACGATATCGCCCGGGCAGCCCGCCTTCACGAAGACGACGCGGCTGTCCTGTGCGCGTCCGACTGCAGCCCCTCCGTGAGCGAGTCCGTCGAGCCGCAATCCGAGTATCGCCGCCATGAGTGCCTTTCCGGTCGTGGGACGGTCATTGTACGGCAGCCGCAAGGCCGGCCGATCCCGGGCTTCACCTGCGGTGTCGACAAGCCGATACTAGACAGGTGGCCCACCGCCGGGCGGCTCTTGCTGCTCGCCGAGGGTGGGGGACGATCCTTTAAGGAAGGACCGACCGTGACGAATCTCAGAGTGCTGGTCGTCGACGACGACCTGTCGCTGTACGAACGCATCCAAGCCTTCTGCGCGGCGAAGGCGCCCGATGTGACGATCCTGAGCGCGATCTCGGGCGCTCGCGCGACGGCCATAGCGGCGTCGCAGCATCCCGATGTCATCCTGGTCGATGCCGATATACCCGACGACGACGGCTATCTGCTGTGCGCCAAGCTGCGCGACAGCCATGAGCTCCTGGAGGCGCAGGTCGTGATGCTCGCCGGGACCGCGGACGACATCGCGGCGGTTCGCGCCAAGGATGCCGGAGCGGTGGCCGTGCTGGCCTCCGGGGCGGACCCGGCGGAGATCCTGGCGACGATCAGGCGGGTCACCACCAAGCCGCCCGCGTCCTCGACGCGGCCGCCCATCGGCGCAGCGGTGCCTGCCGATCCGCGCGCCGTCGCGAGCGCCCGCCCGGCCCCTCCTGGATCGCGCACGGACGACCTCAACGTCGACGACCTGCTCCGGTTGCTCCTGGAGCGCGAGGGGTCCGACCTGCACCTGACGGCCGGCAGCCCTCCGGGTCTGCGGATCCGGGGCGACATCCATCCGGTCGAGGGCTGCGACCCTCTGACCCCCAAGGACACGCAGGACCTGATCCTGGCGTTGCTCTCCGAGGAGCAGCGGCGGCGGTTCGACGCCGAGCTCGAGCTCGACTTCGCGTACTCGATACCGGGGTTGTCGCGCTTCCGCTGCAACGTCTTCCAGCAGCGCAACTCGATGGGCGCGGTGTTCCGCTGTATCCCGCTGACCATCCCGTCGCTCGACGACCTCAAGCTGCCGAAGATATGCCGGTTCCTCGCCGAGCGACCGCGCGGACTCGTGCTCGTCACGGGGCCGACCGGCTCGGGCAAGTCGACGACGCTCGCCGCGATGATCGACCACATCAACGCCACGCGTCGCGTGCACATCGTGACGCTCGAGGACCCTATCGAGTTCATGCACCGCAACAAGAAGGCCTACGTGAACCAGCGCGAGATCGGTGCGGACACGCGGTCTTTCGCTTCGGCACTCCGCCGCGTGCTGCGGCAAGACCCTGACGTGATCCTGGTCGGCGAGATGCGCGACCTCGAGACGATCTCGGCGGCCATCACCGCGGCCGAGACCGGGCACCTCGTGCTCGCCACGCTGCACACGACGGGCGGCCCCGAGACGGTCGACCGCATCATCGACGTGTTCCCGCCGCACCAGCAGCAGCAGATACGGATGCAGCTCTCCGCAACGCTGGAGGGCGTGCTGTCGCAGGTGCTGCTGCAGTCCGCGGACGGCGTCTCCCGTACCATGGCCATGGAGATCATGCTNNCAGTCGATCGGGATGCAGACGCTCGACCAGGACATCAAGCGGCTGCTCCAGGCCGGGCTCGTCACGTTCGACGAGGCGATCAGCAAGGCCAAGGAGCCGCGCGAGCTCGCGGCCATGGTGGGGCGTCCCATCAGGGACTGATCGCCCTTTCACGCAGCTGCCAGGCGCCCCCGGCCGCGCGGCCGGGGGCGCCTGCGCGTCCCCCGCGCGTCCGAAGGGGATAATGACCAGCGTCGGCCGAGCGCCGGCGACGACACGACACGAGGAGGACATACGTGGACATCGTTCACGTTCGATGGGTCGACCGCAGGCAGCTGGTGGGCTGGGACGAGAAAGGCCATGGCATCGTCATGGACGGTCCCGCCGAAGGCGCCGGCGAGGGAACGGGCGTGCGCCCGATCGAACTGGTGCTCTACGGGCTGGCGGGCTGCACGGCGATGGACGTGGTGAGCGTGCTCGAGAAGAAGCGCCTGGACGTTCGCGGCGTGGAGATCACCGTCAGCGGCGAACAGTTCGTCGACGACTTCCCGCACTACTACAAGGAGATCGCGCTGGAGTACACCGTGACCGGGCTCGACGTCCCCGATGCGGCGGTCGCCCGGGCGATCGAGCTCTCCGAGACGAAGTACTGCTCGGTCAAGGGGACGCTCGGGCCCCAGGTGAAGGTGACCACGAGCTTCAGGGTCGTGGCTCCGCCGGCGCTCGGCCCCCGCGTCAAGGCAGCGGAGCAGGACGCATGAGCGAAGCGTGCAACGACTCCACCTGTGTCGTCATGCCCGTCTACAACGAGGAGCCGACCGTAGCCTTGGTCATCGACGCCGTCCGGGCCATCTTCGACGGCCCCCTCGTGGTCGTGGACGACGGATCGACGGACTCCACCGCGTCGCTCGTGGCGGCTCGTCACGATGTGATGCTGTTGAGCCACGGTGACAACCGGGGCTACGGCGCCTCCTTGCGCAGCGGCTTCGGCACGGCGCTGGGACTCGGGACCGAGACCGTCATCACGATGGACTGCGACGGCCAGCACGAGCCGCGCCACATCAACGAGTTCTGCCGCGAGCTCGCGCGCTGCGGCTCGGACATCGTCTCGGGCTCGCGTTACCTGCCCACCAGCGGTGCCGCGGGCGTCGTTCCTCCCGACCGCCGCGTGGTGAACACCCACATCACCCGGCTCATCAACGACGTGACCGGCTGGGGGCTGACCGACGCCTTCTGCGGTTTCAAGGCCTATCGGGCAGAGGCCCTGCGGCGGGTCCGGATCGACGAGGCGGGCTATGCGATGCCGCTCGAGTTCTGGGCGCGCGCATGGAAGGCCGGGCTCACGGTGTGCGAGATGCCCGTCGAACGTATCTACATGGACCACGACCGGTCGTTCGGCCAGGACCTGGACGATCCGGAACGCCGTACGGCCTACTACCTGCAGGTCTGGCAGCGGGCCCTGAACGAACCGGCCGCAGCGCCGGCGAAGGGATAGGGGACAGGAAGATGGCTGACGTCATCTGCATCGGGGCACACCCCGACGACGTGGAGATCGGCATGGGCGCGACCGTCGCCAAGATGGTCGCGCAGGGGCTGGAGGTCGTGATGGTGGACCTCACCGACGGAGAACCGACGCCGCATGGCACCCACGAGCGGCGCGTCGAGGAGGCCGCGCATGCGGCCGAGACGCTGAAAGTGAAGAGCCGTGTCCTGTTGCCGCTGACGAACCGCGAGCTGATGGACACCATCACGGCGCGGACGCTGCTCGCCGAGGTCATCCGCGAGCACAAACCGCGCGTGCTGTTCGCCCCGTACCCGATCGACGCGCATCCCGATCACATCGCGGCCTCCGCGATCGTCGAGGCGGCACGCTTCTACGCGAAGTTCGTCAAGACCGAGATGTCGGGCGACCCGCACTTTCCGGCGCGTGTCTACCATTACTTCGCGGTGCACCTGCGCTTGATCGCCAAGCCGTCCTTCATCGTCGACGTCACCGAGGAACTGCCGATCAAGGCCGCCGCGCTGGCGTGCTACGAGTCGCAGTTCGGCGCCGAGACGGCGAACCGGAGCGTTCTCGACTGGGTGACGGACCAGGCCGGCGTCTGGGGCGCTCTGATCGGCACGCAGGGCGGCGAGCCCTTCTTCTCGCGCGAGGAGATCGGCATCCGCGACATCAGGGACCTGGTCTAGCGTGGCCCGCGTCCGTCAGACGCTGCCGTCCGGCCACGGCGAGGTCGTCACGCGCCCCGACTACGACGAGTGGGCCGGACTGGCGCGCGAGGGCTCGCGCATCGCGGCGTCGTGGGACGCCGCTCTCTGCGGCGTGCCCATCTCGGAGCTGCGCCGCATCGCCCGCCGCGAGGCCGTCGCGGCCTCGTCCGCGTTCTCAGCCCGCCTCGGAGTGCCGGTGCGATCGGTCGACGGCGAGCCCGAGCTGCTCGTGGTCACCGGCCATCAGCCGGAGCTCTACCACCCCGGCGTCTGGATCAAGGACTTCCTGCTCCAGCGTCTGTCGGACGAGACGGGCGCCACCGCGATCGACCTCGTGGTCGACTCGGACGGCTTCGAGAGTCTCGACATCCACTCGCCCTGCCTGCGTCCCGAGGTGCGGGTGTGNNNCACCACTTCGCGCGCTTCTGCGAGGGATTGCGTGCCGCGCTGCCTGAGGCGCACAACATCGCGGAACTGATCACGTTCGCCCGCCGGCGCTTCGAGGCGCAGGCGGGTACGGACTACCTCGAGCTCCCGGTCACGGTGATGGCCCGGTCGGAGGCGTTCGCCACGTTCGTCGCCCATCTGGCACTCGACGCGCCGGCCTTCGCGGCGGCGTACAACGCGGCGCTCGCGGAGTACCGGGAGCGGACCGGGACGCGCAGCGCGGCGCAGCCGTTCCCCGACCTGGCCGTCGACGGCGATCTCGTCGAGCTGCCACTGTGGGTCATCGACGGCCGGCGCCGCACGGTATGGGCACGGACGGGGGAGCGCCCCGCTCTCATGGTCGACGGCGCGGTGCTCTGCGAGCTGGGCGACGCCGCGGAGGCTCGCCGACGCCTGCTCGAGGCCGGACTGGCGCTCGCGCCGAAGGCACTGGCCCTCACGCTGTTCACGCGCCTGGTGGTGGCGGACCTCTTCATCCACGGGGTGGGCGGGGGCCGCTACGACGAGGTGACCGAGGACGTGTTCCGGCGCTACTTCGGCATCGAACCGACGCCGATGGTGGTGGCGTCGATGACCGTCTATCTGCCGCTCGGCGCGCGGATCGTGCGCGACGAGGAGGTCGAGGCCGCAGTGATGGCGCTCAACCGGCTGCAACACAATCCGGACCAGATGCTCGACGACGTCGAGTTCGACACGGCCCACGAACGCGCGCGCGCCGTCGCGTTGGCGGAGGAGAAGTCCCGTCTGGTCGCGGCGATCGCCGAGCCGGGCGCGGACAAGAAGGCGGTCGGCGCTCGCATCCGCGAGGTGAACGCGGAGCTCGCCGCGCTGCTGGCGCCGTGGGAACGGCAGCTGGAATCGGATCTGGAGGAGCTGCGACGGATGCAGCAGGCGAGCGAGATCCTCACCGACCGGACCTATCCGTTCTGCTTCTGGAGCCCACAGGAGATCGCGGACAAGGCCGAGTGACGGTCCGCCGATCGCGGGACGGTGCCCGGCGGTGCTAGAATCCTCCAACGCCCGCGCGTCGCGCGACAGGGCGCCGGTATTCACGACACGTGGAAAGGACGCTTCTCAATGGGCAAGCCCGTCGTTGACGTCGATCTGTGCACGGCTTGTGGCATCTGCGTGGACGAGTGCCCGTCCAGCGCGTTGGACCTCGGCGATGTCGCCGTCCTCGCCCGCCCGGACGATTGCACCGAGTGCGGCACCTGCCAGGAAGTCTGTCCCAACGAGGCCATCACCCTCTAGGTCGACACGTTCCTGCACGCACAAGAGCCGGTCCCCACGCGGGGACCGGCTCTTGTCGCTTCTTCGCCTCGTCTCGCGCTGTCAGCCGCGCGGCCCCATGCGATCGTCGATGTAGAGCTTGGGCTCGCGGCCCTGCAGCAGCCCGATGAAGCGCTTGTGGTGCGCGGCGTAAACGAGCAGCCCCATGAGGAGCGCGAAGGGCCAGTCAGGGGAGCGCAGCACCAGCGCCGCCGCGGGCAGGGCGAAGGCCGCGGTGACCTGTCCGGCCATCATGTAGCGAGTCACGGCGATGGTGAGCAGGCCGATGACGACCACGGCGAGGAAGTAGCGCCAGTCGTACGCCAGCAGGGCTCCCGCGCCGGTCGCGAGGCCCTTGCCCGTCCGCACGAACCGCTTCTGGATGAGCGCCATCCACACGGAGTAGTTGTGCCCGAGCACGGTGCCGAGGACCATCGCCGGCACCGCGAGAGTCGCGGAGGCGAGGCCGCCCGTGAGCGTGACGCCGAAGGGCACTGCGATGCTCATCCCCTCGAGAAGCCTGACCGCCGCGACCGGCGCGAAGCCCTTGAGCATGTCGGCCGCCATCGCCACCGCGAACCAGCCCCACGAGCCGGTGGTGCGCCGGACGTTCATCGAGCCGACGTTACCCGTGCCGTGCACGGTGATGTCCTCGCCCGTCACGAGACGGACGATGATGTAGGCGGAGGGGATCGAGCCGATCAGGTACCCGACCAGCAGCGACAGGAGCGTTCCGATCAACGAGCCGAGAGGCATGTCACGCCCTCCTCGGGACGATGCACTCGATCGCACCGGCCAGCATGGCGACCTCGTAGCGGCGCTCGAAGAGCACTTCGCCGTCGATCTGTGCAGGCAGCGGGACCGCGCTGTCGATGATCGCCGAGGTGTGCCGCGACATGTGCACCACGGGCATCTTCGTGTGCTTTCCCGCGATGACGAACGGAAGGCGCCACAGCGCCTCTCCGAGGCCCAGCGGGTCGATCATGCACACGTCGAACACGCCGTCAGCGGGGTCGGCGTGCGGCGTGATCTTGAAGCCCCCTCCGTAGGTGGCGCCGTTGGTGATCGCGACGATGAGCGTGTCGACCGACGCGGCGGGCGCGCCGTCGAAGCCGACGTCGAGGCGGAAGGCTCCGAGGTCCTTGAACAGCACATGCAGCAGCGCGGTCAGGTAGAGCCATAGTCCGCTGCGTTGCTTGGTGACCTTGTACTCGACGGCCTTGGCGGTCACCTTCGCGTCGAGGCCCGCCGCGAACGAGTTGTTGAAGTACAAACCGTTGCAGACGCCGACGTCGTAGCGGCGACGTTCGCCCGTCGACAGCAGCGCCGCCGCCTCCGAGAGGTCGAAGGGGACGCCCAGCGTGCGGCAGGTGTCGTTGCCTGAGCCGGTGGGCAGGACGGCGAGCACGGGGCGCCCGGCGGCATCGATGCGCATCAGGCCGTTGAGTACTTCGTGCACCGTGCCGTCACCGCCGGAGGCCACGACCACGTCGTACTCGGACGCGCCCGCTGCGATCTCGGTCGCGTGCCCGGGGCCGGTCGTCTCGACGGTGTCGTGCGGTACGCTCGCGAGCAGGGCCTCGACGACGGGGGCGAGACGCTCCGCCTCTCCGTGCCGGGCCTGCGGGTTCACGATGATGAGGTGCCGGACCTGCGTCATCACTGCTCGTTTCCTCGAGGTGGCCGCAACTGCGGCAAGCATAGCCGAACGCCGCTTGCGGTAGCAGCGGAGATGGCCGCTGTGCTACCGTATCCCCTCGGTCGATCAAGCCCTGTTAGCCCAGCGGATAGAGCGTCTGCCTCCGGAGCAGAAGGTCGAAGGTTCGAGTCCTTCACAGGGCACCACTCTCCACCACACACGAAGGCCCGGCGTATCGCAGCCGGGCCTTCGCTGTCATCTCATTGCCGGACGAAGGCCCGGGCTACTCCTTGTTGTCGTGATCCAGCTTGGCCTGATCGATGATCTTCTGGGCCATCTCGTGAGGGACTTCGGCGTACTCACCGATCTCGAGGGTGTACAGGCCGGTCCCATGGGTGAGCGAGCGGAGCAGCGTCGAATACTGGACGACCTCCGCGTACGGCACCGACGCCCGGATGATCTGCTTGCCCCCGACGCCCTCCATGCCGTTGACGCGGCCGCGGCGGGACGAGATATCGCCCATGACGTCGCCCGCGTACTTGTCGGGCACCGTGATCGTCAGGTGTGCGATGGGCTCGAGCAGGACCATGTCCGCCTTCTCGGCCGCGGCGCGGAACCCGAGGCGGGCCGCCGTGCGGAACGCGATCTCGGAGCTGTCCACCGCGTGGTACGACCCGTCGTAGACGGCGACCTTGACGTCGACCACCGGATAGCCGGCGAGCACGCCGTGCAGCATGGTTTCCTGGACGCCCTTGTTCACGGGCTCGATGAACTGGCGCGGGATGCGGCCTCCGACGATCTCGTCGAGGAACTGGTAGCCCTTTCCGGGGTTCGGCTCGAGACGCAACCAGCAGTCACCGAACTGGCCCGACCCGCCGGTCTGCTTCTTGTGCCGTCCCTCGGCCTGAGCGACCTTGCGAATGGTCTCGCGGTACGGGATGCGCAGGTCGACGAGCTCGGTGTCCACACTGAACCGGCTGCGCAGCCGAGCCATGACGACGTCGATCTGCGTCTCGCCGAGGGCGGTCAGAACGGTCTGGTGCGTCTCGGCGTCGCGGCGGATGAGCAGCGTCGGCTCCTCCTCGACGATCTTGTTGAGGCCTGTGCCGAGCTTGTCCTCGTCCGCCTTGTTCTTCGCACGGATCGCCACCGAGTGCAGCGGGAGCGGGAGCGGCATCCCGGCGAAGGTGACGTCGCCCTTGGCCGACAGCGTGTCATTGGTCGCGACGTCACCGAGCTTCGGCAGCACGGCGATGTCACCGGCGGGGACCGCCTCGACGTCCTTGGTCTCCTTGCCGGTCATCTTCAGGACGTGGCCGGGGCGCTCCTTCTTGCCGGTCCGGGAGTCGATCAGGTCCATGTTCGGGACGAGCGTTCCTGAGATGACCTTCACGAAGTTGAGCCGCCCGAGGTAGGGGTCGGACACGGTCTTGAACACGAACCCGGAGGTCGATCCCTCCACGCTGAAGGGCACCGCGCCGCCGTCGACGGTAGGCATGGGGCCGTGAGCCGTGGGCTCGGGGAAGAAGGTGACGATCTCGTCCATCAGGTCCTCGACGCCCTGCATCTTGAGTGCGGACCCCACGAACACCGGCACGATGATGCCCTGCGCGATCGCGAGGCCGAGCAGCTTCTCGAGGTCCTCCTGGGAGAGCGTCTCACCCTCGAGGAACTTCTCCATGAGCACCTCGTCGGCCTCCGCCACGAGGTCGGTGAGCTTCTCGCGGGCGGTCTCGACCGAGGCGGCGAACTCCGAGGGGATCTCGTCCATGTGCTCGCCGTCGGCCTCGTGGTGATAGGCCTTCAGGCGGATGATGTCGATGACGCCGTGGAAGCCGGCTTCGGCCCCCATCGGGATCTGGATGGCGCCGACGCGGTGGCCAAACGCCGAGTCGAGCTTGGCCATGACGGCCTCGAAATCGGCGTGCTCCTTGTCCATCCGGTTGATGAACACCGCGCGAGCGATGCCCATGTGGCCGGCGGCCTCCCACAGGCGCTCCGTCTGGACCTGGGGGCCTGCGACCGCGTCGACCACGAAGACGGCCATCTCGGCCGCTTCCATGCCGGCGATCGCGTCACCCATGAAGTCGGCGAAGCCGGGGGTGTCGATGATGTTGATCTTGACGCCCTTGTGCGTGACGGGCGCGAGCGACAGGTTGACGGTCATCTGCCGCTTGACCTCTTCGGGGTCGTAGTCGAGTGACGAGTGTCCGTCGTCGACGGTTCCGAGGCGCTTGGTCTCGCCGGCCATGAAGAGCATCGCCTCGGCGAGCGACGTCTTGCCCGCGCCTCCATGGCCTACAAGGACGACATTACGGACCTTGTCGGTGCTCGGTGCTCCCATGAGACATCGCCTCCACACGTCGGGTCTGGCGTTACCCTCCGGGCCTGAGTGTCCCTCACCCGGAGTGGCATCCTCGCGCGTCGCACGAGCGGCGCGACGCGTTACACACTAGCACCACCCGCGCGCGTGGGGGGAGTGCCGCTGCTGCTCGGCCCACCGGTCGCCGGACCGCCCGCGGGACGGTTCTGTGGCGGCGGTCGTGGCGGCACTGGTACCATGTCCAACGATGCCCCGCAGACCACTCATCGCCGCAGCTGCGGCGCTCCTGCTCGCTCTCGGCCTCCTGGCCGGGTGTGTCGGCACGCCCGCGGCCACCGCGCCGCAGACTCCGGCGTCCTCGCCCTCCACCCCGGCGGTGGTCCCCACCGCCGCTGCAGGGCCCGAGGTCACCATCAAGACGGACAAGGGCGTCGTGGTCGTGACGCTCAACACGGCGAAGGCGCCGAAGACCTCGGCCAACTTCCTCAAGCTCGTCGAGTCCGGCTTCTACAATAGATTGCGCATCCGTCGCGTCGTGCCGGGCTTCGTCGTCCAGGCGGGCGACCCGCTCACCAAGGGGCTGGGTCGCCAGCAGCTCGTCGACATCCTGGCCCGTCGGGAGGCCGGCACGCCCGCGGCGGAGGACCCCGCGGTCGGGACGGGCGGCCCCGGCTGGTCGATCCCGTTCGAGGACACCGGCCTGCTGCACGATCGCGGCGTCCTCGCGATGGCGCGTTCACAGGACCCGGACTCCGCAGGGTCGCAGTTCTACATAACGCTCGATGCCGCGCACGACCTGGACGGGAGCTACGCCGTCTTCGGTCTCGTGACCCGTGGTATGGATGTCGTGGACAAGCTCGCGGTCGGCGACGAGATCATCTCGGCCATCGTCACCAAGAAGTAGGGGAGCACCAGTGGACGATCCGCACCGCACCGCAGGCGAAGCGGCCTACGCCGCAGGCGACTGGGACCAGGCCGCAGTGGAGTTCCTGGCGTCGGTCCACGGCTTGTCCGCCGAGGGGGCGGGGTACGCCCTGCACCGGGCGGGCAACGCGCTGGTCAAACTCGGACGGTTCGCCGATGCGACGACCGTCTACGAGCGGGCCGTCCTCGACTCCGGCTACGAGCGACGCGCGGCCGTCTACGCCAATCTGGGGGCGGCGTTCAGCGCTGCACACGAGTACGGCAAGGCGGTCGACGCCTACTCCGCCGCGCTGGCCGACGAGACCTACCCGACGCCGTACAAGGCGCTGCAGGGCCGCGCCGGCGCGCTCTACGAGCTCGGGCGCTACGAGGAGGCCGCCGTGGCCTATCGCCAAGCGGCCTGGGCCGACGGCAACCCGGATCCGGGCAAGTCGTTCAACAACCTCGGCCTGTCGTTCATGGCGGCCGGTCGTCCGGAGGACGCCCTCGAGGCGTTCCGTGCCGCGATCGGGATCGAAAGCTACGCCGCAAAGGGGAAGGCGAACGCCAACCTCGCGCTGGCCTACAGCGCCATGGGCTTCTACGAGGACTCGGTTCGCGAGTTCGAACGAGCGCGTGACGTGTTCGGGCACGAGCTGACGGGTGAGATGCTCGCCGCCTACGAGGAGGCCCGCCGCAGGGCCGGCGAGGACCGCAAGTCGCAGACGGCTCCGTTCGAGCCCTTGGAGCTCGAGACGGTCGATGGCTGGCTGACCGGCGAGATGCCTCCCGCCATGCCGGGCGAGGGCGACAGCAACGCGTTGCCCGATGCCGACGGCGAGGCGACGAAGCGGTTCTTCGACCGCTCCGAGGAGGAGATGCTCGTGGCCGACCGTGCCGTGCGCAAGGCGGCGCGCTCCGCGCGGCTCACGCCTCGCGTCATCGCACTGCGGGTCGGGATCGTGCTCCTGGCCGTCCTGGCCCTGGCCGGGATCCTGGGCGGTCTGCTGTATGCGGGCTACGGATACCCGACCCAGGAGCAGACGGTCTCGGGGCTCATGAACGCGTACCGCGCGAACGGTCCGTACACGGACTACTGGGTGGCGGTCCCGCAAGCGAACGTCAAGCAGGAGATGGACCAGCTGCCGGCCAAGTTCGCTTCCTACCGGATCTCCGGGATCAGCCGCGCCGCCCGCACGAGCACCGTGCGCGTGACCGTGCGGTTCGACAGTGGCGCGGAGCTGGCGTACGACGTCTCGCTCACCCGCGAAGGGGTCGGCTGGAAGGTCATGGGCATCAAGAACGCCTGGAGCTCGGCCGCTCAGTGACCGCCTGACTGTTTCCCCGCCGGATATGCACTGCGGGGTATTGTCCAGCTTTGTGACATTAGTTACGCTGCTCCGACCGCGGAGCGTGTGGATAGATGATCATCCGACGCACGAAAGGGAACACGTGGACCAGCACACCTACATCATGATCAAGCCGGACGCCGTCGCCCGCGGGCTCGTTGGCCGCATCCTGGCGAGGTTCGAGGACACCGGACTGACGTTCGAGCGCCTCGAGTACGGCGTCGTCACCGCCGAGCAGGCGGCAGCGAACTACCGCGAGCACGAGGGCAAGCCCTTCTACGCGGGTCTCATCGACTACATCACCAGCGGTCCCGTCGTGAAGATGGTGCTCTCCGGCCCCGACGCCGTCGTCGTGTGCCGCAAGCTCATGGGAGCCACCAATCCGCGCGACGCGGCGCCCGGCACGATCCGCGGCGACTTCGGTCTGATCCTGGACGCCAACCTCGTCCATGGTTCGGACTCGCCGGAGAGCGCCGAGCGCGAGATCGCGGTCTTCTTCGGAGCCTAGGCACCGACCGTCACCGGGCCCGTTGGGAGCGGGCCCGGTGACGGAGTCTTGTTCGCGTCGCCGGCAGCGACGTCGGGAGGAAGGGGTGGGCCGGTGTTCTTTCGAGTGATCTCGAAGCACGTGATACCGGATCTCGTGCGGGAGCTCGCGGAGCAGTACGAGGTGGTCGGCCCGGTCGCGAAGGGCGACGCGCTTCGCGCCGACGATCGCCGATCGTCCCACCGAGGAGTTCACCCTGCTCGTCGAGGAACTGGTCCGTTCCTGCGATCCACGCCTGAGCTGTGCCGTCCACTGATGCGAGGTCGTGTCATCAAGAAACCGTGTACCGGGCAGGAATCGCACCGCTGGCGTCGTAGTTGGGTGCACGGGGACATCCAGTGATCTGACGTGTCACTGCAGGCGCTTCCCGCCCACGGCGGGGAGCGCCGCGCATATGCCGACAAGATGCAGACAAGAGGCGGTGTCCATGGCTGGTGGGGCGTTCCGGGGCGGCATACATCCGCCCGACCGAAAGGCCGCAACGTGTGGATCGCCGATCGAGCGCGCACCCTTGCCCGATCGTCTCACGGTGCCGATGAGCCAGCACCTCGGCGCGCCATGCGTGCCGCTGGTCGCCAAGGGCGACCGCGTGGTGCGGGGGCAACTCATCGGCGAGACCGATGCGCTCATCTCCGCGCCCGTGCATGCTCCCGCGTCGGGTGAGGTCGTCGGGATCGTCTCGGCGCTCACACCTGCCGGGATACGCGCCACGTGCGTCGTGATCGCGCCCGACGCCGAGCAGGACCGCGACGCGTATGTCGCGATCGTGCCCGAGCACGAGGGGACCGGGCCGATCGCCCGCGCGGCGGGGCTGGTCGGGCTGGGCGGTGCTGCGTTCCCTGCGGCCGTGAAGCTCGTGCCCGCGAAGCACACGCCCATCGACACCGTCATCCTGAACGGCTGCGAATGCGAGCCGTACCTGACCTGCGACCACCGTGTGATGCTCGAGAGCCCCGATCGCGTCATCGCGGGTGCGCTGCACATCGCGCGTGCCGTCGGCGCCACCCGGACGGTCATCGCCGTCGAGGACAACAAGCCGGATGCGATCGAGACGTTGCGAGGGGCCGCGCACGACGGCGTCGAGGTGCTCTCCGTCCGCACCCGGTACCCGCAGGGCGCGGAGAAGCAGCTCATCTTCGCGGTCACAGGTCGGGTCGTACCCGGAGGCAAGCTGCCGGCGACCGTCGGGTGCCTCGTGCACAACGTGCAGACGGCCGCCGCTCTCGCGGACGCGATCGAGAAGGGGCTTCCGCTGATGGAGCGGGTCGTCACCGTCTCCGGAGCCGTGGCGCGTCCCGGCAACTTCCGGGTCGCCATCGGGACGCCGGTCTCCTCGCTGCTCGCGCTTGCGGGAGGGCTCACGCCGGATGCGGCGAGGGTGATCGCGGGCGGGCCGATGACCGCACAGCCTCTCGGGGACCTCGACGTCCCCGTCGTGAAGGGCATGTCGGGGGTCGTCGCGCTGACGGCCGAGGAGGCCGCGCCCATCGTGGACTCGGACCAGCCCTGCATCCGCTGCGGCCGGTGCGTCGACGCCTGCCCGATGGTGCTGCACCCCTATGCCATCGCCAACTATGCGGACCGCCGGATGTGGGACGGGTGCGAGCGCTTCTTCGCCCTGGACTGCATCGAGTGCGGATGCTGTTCGTACGTGTGTCCGACACGCCGGCCGTTGCTGCAGCTCGTGCGAACGGGCAAGGGCGCTCTCATGGCGAAGGGGGTGCGCAGGTGAGCGACTCGACAGAGCCCAGGGCCAAGGTCGCGCCCGCGAGTCTGCCGCCCGTCGCGGGCGTGCGCCAGGTCGCAGCGGGACCGCATATCTCGGGCGCGCCGTCCGGCAGGCGGATCATGCTCCTCGTCGTAGGCGCGCTGACCCCGGCGGCGCTGTGGTCGGTGTGGTGCCTGGGGCTGCCGGCGGTCATCGTCTACGCCTGCTGCATCGTCGCGTCCGTGGGCACGGAGTTCGCGTGGAACGCCCTGCTGCATCGCCCCCAGACCGTCACCGACGGGAGCTCGCTGCTCACCGGTATCCTGCTCGCGATGTGCATGCCGCCCATGACGCCGTGGTGGATCTGCATGGTGGCAGGCATCGTCGCCATCGGGTTGGCGAAGATGCTCTTCGGCGGGCTCGGGTTCAACCTCTTCAACCCGGCGCTCGTGGGCCGCGCGGTGGCGCTGCTCAGCTGGCTGGGCGTGATGGGAGAGCTCAAGCCGTACGCCGGCGGGTGGCTCGTCGCCGTGCAGAACGTGCCTGCGGCCGGGAAGTTCGATGCCATCAGCGGGGCGACCCGCCTCGCGGTGGCTGCCGCGGACCGCGCGGCCGGTGGCGCCTATCACTTCGACCTCGCGGCGCAGTACCCGGCGCTGCTCTTCCGCAACCTCGCCGGCTCGGTCGGTGAGGTCTCGGCGGCGTTGCTGATCGCGGGCGGGTTGTTCCTGATCGCCGTGAAGGTGGTGGACTGGCGCATCCCGCTCGGCTACATCGGCACGGTGGCCGCGCTCTCGTGGGCGTTCGGATCGGACCCGATCTTCAACGTGCTCGCAGGCGGGGTCGTGCTCGGGGCCTTCTTCATGGCCACCGACTACGTCACGTCGCCGATCACGAAGAAGGGCCGCCTCGTCTTCGGTGTCGGATGCGGCCTGTTCAATGTCGTGACGCGCTTCTACGGGCCGATGCCCGAGACGACCACCTTCGCGATCCTGTTCATGAACGGTCTCGCGCCGATCATCGATCGGATGTTCATGCCGCACCCGTTCGGCTGGGTCAAGCCCGTGAAGGAGGCGAAGGCACATGCGTGACAACATCTACCTCCGTCTCGGGATGCCGGTGCTGGTCATCTGCATCCTGTCCGCCGCGGGGTTGGCCATCACGTACGGATTCACGAAGGGCCCCATCGAGCGCCAGGCGCGTGAGGCCGAGCAGAAGTCCCTGAACGCAGTGCTGCCCGACGCGAAGACGTTCGAGAGGGTCACCAGCGCGGGGCTGCTCGCCAAGGCCACCGCGGCGGCGGGCGACGTCACCGTCGACGGCGTCTTCCGCGCCCTCGACGGGACCGGCGCGGGCGTGGGAGTGGGTCTGCTGGTCGGCTCGCGAGGCTACGGCGGCCCGATCCGCATGGCCGTCGGCGTGGATAGGAACGGGAAAGTCACCGGCGTCACGATCGTCTCGATGAACGAGACGCCGGGCCTGGGCTCGAAGGTCGTGGACGACAAGACGTTCCTGCCCCGGTTCAGCGGGCTCACCAGCGCGGAAGAGGCGAGGAAGGTCGACACCATCACAGGGGCGACGAAGTCTTCACGCGGCGTGCGCAAGGGCGTCGAGGCGGCGCTGGCGGCGCTCCAGGCGATGGGCGGGGTGGAGGGGGTGAGCGCGCGATGAAGGAGTTCATGGCGGTCTTGCGCAACGGGCTCTCGCTGGAGAACCCTCTGACGGTCCTGATGATCGGTCTGTGCTCGACGCTCGCCGTCTCGGCGAAGTTCGAGGGGTCGCTGTTCATGGGCATCGCGGTCATCTTCGTGCTGGTCATGAGCAACGTGCTCATCTCCGCGGTGCGGCGGTTCACGCCCGACGAGGTCCGCATCCCGATCTTCATCGTGATCATCGCCGCGTTCGTGACGATCGTGGACCTGGTGCTCAAGGGCTACTTCCCGAGCGTCTACTCGTTCCTCGGCGTCTGGATCCCGCTGATCGTGGTCAACTGCATCGTCCTGGGCCGGGCTGAGGCGTTCGCCTACCACAACGGCGTGNNGGCGTGGTGCTCTCGATCGCCGACGGCATCGGCATGGGCGTGGGCTACACGATCATCATCTCCGGCCTCGGCGCGTTCCGCGAGCTGTTCGGCAGCGGCAAGCTGGTCTTCCTGCAGCACACCCTCGTGAGCTTCGGCTCGGCGTATCGGGGTCCGAACATCCTGCTGCTGTTCCCGGG
>PKWR01000028.1 GCA_003133285.1 Coriobacteriia bacterium | reverse complement strand
TCTCGGTGCAGTACCACCCCGAGGCGGCGCCGGGCCCGCACGACGCGCGCTACCTGTTCGGTGCGTTCACCGCGCTCATGGACGGGCGCGAGGAGTATCTGTCGGGTGCGGACCCGCGCTTCGACGCGCGGGGTCGGGGAGACACGGAAACGGGGGACTAGGCGATGCTTCGGACCGTCCTGCTGCCGATCGACTTCAGCGCCGACTCGGACCTGGTGATGCGCTTCTGCACCGGGCTGGGCGAGCTGGGGACGCGCCGCGTGGTGTGCTGCCACGTGGTCGACGCGACCGGGCTCGAGGGCCCTGTCATCGCGGCGAAACTCGACGCCGCGCGCCAGCGCATGCGGACCGCGACGAAGCCGCTCGCGGACGCGGGCTTCGACGTCGAGGTCCGGTTGCCGACGGGCGATCCCGAAACGGAGCTGCTGGCGCTGGCGACCGAGAACCACATCGACGCCGTCGTGTGCGGCACCAGCGGCAAGACGCTCGCCGACCGGCTGCTGTCGGGCTCCGTTTCCGAGCGGCTCGCGAGTAGCTCAGGGCTCCCGGCGCTCACCGTGCGCCACGAGCTGCTGCGCAGCGTCGCCGATCCGGCAGCGCTGGCGAAGGGCTTCGGACGCATGATGCTCGTCCCGACCGACTTCTCGGGCACGGCCGCGCGTGCGCTCAACATCGCGCTGTCCATACCGAAGAAGGCCGTCGGAACCATCCGGGTACTGCACATCCTGCCCGAGGCCAAGGACGCGGTCCGCGCGACGCAGCAGGAGACGGGCGCGGAGTTCCAGCTGCGCAACCTCGTGGCCATCGCCAGGGAGCGCGGGCTGTCCGCGACGCCGGTCATCGGCCACGGCGTCCCCGAGCGCGCCATCCTGGGCGAGATCGACGCCTGCGGCGTGTCCGGCGTCGTCATCGGGTCGCGCGGCCGCACGGCTCTGCAGGAAGTCCTCATGGGTTCGGTGTCGATGACGCTCATGCGCCAGGCGTCCTGCCCCGTCCTGATCGTCCCCTAGACCGCCACACAAGGAGCACTCTTGCCGCGACGCGACGACATACGCACGATCCTCGTCATCGGTTCGGGACCGATCGTGATCGGCCAAGCCTGCGAGTTCGACTACTCGGGGGCCCAGGCCTGCAAGGTGCTGCGTGAGGACGGCTACCGGGTCGTGCTCGTGAACAGCAACCCCGCGACGATCATGACCGACCCCGAGTTCGCCGACCGCACCTACGTGGAGCCGGTGACGCCCGAGTTCGTCGCCAAGGTCATCGAGGCCGAACGCCCCGACGCGCTGCTGCCCACCCTCGGCGGGCAGACCGGACTGAACTGCGCGGTGGCGCTCGCCGAGTCGGGCGTGCTCGAGCGCTTCGGCGTCGAGCTCATCGGTGCGAAGCTCGAGGTCATCAAGAAGGGCGAGGACCGCCGCCTGTTCGCAGCTGCGATGCAGACGATCGGTCTCGAGGTGCCGCGCGGCGACTACGCCTACGCTGTGACCGACGCCGAGCGTCTCGCGGGCGCCATGGGCTTCCCTCTGGTCATCCGCCCCTCGTTCACGATGGGCGGCGCCGGCGGCGGCATCGCCTACAACATCGACGAGCTCCGAGAGATCGTCAGCCACGGCGTGTCGCTCTCGCCGGTGGGCGAGGTGCTGGTCGAGGAGAGCGTGATCGGCTGGAAAGAGTACGAGATGGAGGTCATGCGCGACCGCAACGACAACGCGGTCATCGTCTGCTCCATCGANNTACCAGGCGATGCGCGACGCCTCGCTCGCGATCCTGCGCGAGATCGGCGTCGAGACCGGCGGCAGCAACGTGCAGTTCGCCGTGAACCCCGCCGACGGGCGCATGGTCGTCATCGAGATGAACCCGCGCGTCTCGCGCTCCTCGGCGCTCGCCAGCAAGGCCACCGGCTTCCCGATCGCGAAGATCGCGGCGAAGCTCGCGGTCGGCTACACCCTCGACGAGATCTCCAACGACATCACCAAGGTCACGCCCGCGTGCTTCGAGCCTTCGATCGACTACACGGTGATCAAGGTGCCGCGCTGGGCCTTCGAGAAGTTCAAGGGCACGGACACCACACTCACCACGCGCATGAAGTCGGTGGGCGAGGCCATGGCGATCGGCCGGACCTTCGCCGAGGCGCTGGGCAAGGCGTTCCGCTCGCTCGAGAACGGCCGCTACGGCCTGGGCGCCGACGGCAAGGACGTCTTCGACGAGCTGAAGTTCGACCGGGGCCTGACGGTCCCGAACGAGAACCGCATGTACTACGTCGCCGACGCCCTGTGGCGCGGGCGCAGCGTGGAAGAGGTCGCCTCGCTGACGCGCATCGATCCGTGGTTCCTCGACAGGGTGAAGGCTATCGTCGAGGTAGAGGGTGAGGTGCGGAAGGTCACGCTCGACACCATCGACGGTGCGCTGATGCGGAAGGCGAAGCAGCACGGGCTCTCCGACCCGCAACTGGCCTACCTCATGAAGTCCGACGAGGCGTCCGTGCGTGCGCGCAGGCTCGAGGTCGGCGTGAAGGCCACCTTCAAGTCCGTCGACACCTGTGCCGGCGAGTTCCTTGCCACGACGCCGTACTACTACAAGACCTACGAGGAGGAGGACGAGGTAGCGCCGGCCACGCGCCCCCGCGTGATGATCCTCGGCGCGGGTCCGAACCGCATCGGCCAGGGCATCGAGTTCGACTACTGCTGCGTGCACGCGAGCTACGCGCTGCACGACGCGGGCTTCGAGACCGTCATGGTCAACTGCAACCCCGAGACCGTCTCCACCGACTACGACACCTCCGACCGGCTCTACTTCGAGCCGCTCACCTTCGAAGACGTCATGGACATCGTGCACGCCGAGCAGCCCGTCGGGGTGCTCGTGACCTTCGGCGGCCAGACGCCGCTGAAGCTCGCGCGCCGCCTCGAGGAGGCGGGCGTCCCCATCCTGGGGACGAAGCCCGAGGCGATCGACCTGGCCGAGGATCGTGAGCGCTTCGCCGACGTGCTCGACCGGCTCGGCATCGTCTATCCCGCCGCCGGGCTGGCGCGCTCCGCCGCCGAGGCCGTCGAGGTCGCCGCGCGCATCGGCTACCCGCTGCTCGTCCGGCCGTCCTACGTGCTCGGCGGGCGCGGCATGGTCATCGCCTACAACGAGGAGTACCTGCTCAAGCACGTGGCCGAGGCCGTGATCGTGAGCCCTGACCATCCCGTGCTGCTCGACCGGTTCCTCGAGGGCGCCATCGAGGTCGACGTCGACGCCGTGTGCGACGGGCGCGAGGTCTACATCGGCGGCGTCATGGAGCACATCGAGGAGGCGGGTATCCACTCGGGCGACTCCGCGTGCTGCATCCCTCCGTTCACGCTGTCGGACACCGTGATGCAGGAGATCTGCGGGCACACGCGCCGCATCGCGCTCGAGATCGGGACGCACGGACTGATCAACATCCAGTTCGCGGTCAAGGACGCGACGGTCTACGTGCTCGAGGTCAATCCGCGGGCGTCACGAACGGTGCCGTTCGTGAGCAAGGCGACCGGCGTGCCGCTGGCGAAGGTCGCCGCGCGGGTGATGGCCGGCGAGATGCTTGCCGACCTGGCGCTTCCCGCGGAACTGCGCGAGACCGGACGCTTCTGCGTGAAGGAGGCGGTCATGCCCTTCGGCCGCTTCCCGGGCGCCGACTCCGTACTCGGGCCGGAGATGAAGTCCACCGG
>PKWR01000004.1:3219-4437 GCA_003133285.1 Coriobacteriia bacterium | reverse complement strand
GGGCTGCCTGTCGTTCCCCGGCGTCTACATCCCGATCGAGCGGCCGTCCCGCTGCGTGTGCGAGGCGCTGGACCTGAAGGGCAACCCGGTGCGCCTGAAGGGCGAAGGCCTCTTCGCCCGCGTCCTGCAGCATGAGACCGACCACCTCGACGGCCTGCTGTTCATCGACCGCGCCACCCCCGAGGAGCGACGCGCGGCCCTGCGCCGCTACCGCGAGGCGAATGAGAATCGCTGACGCCGGCGGAGGGGGAGTGGTGAGGGTCGTATTCATGGGCACGCCGGCCTTTGCCGTCCCGGCCTTGGACGCCCTGCTCGGCTCGCACGATGTCGTCGCCGTCTACACGCGTCCTGATGCCGGCGCGGGTCGTGGACGACGCGTCACCGCATCCGCGGTCAAGGTGCGGGCGCTGGAGGTCGGCGTCACGATCGAGCAGCCCGCTTCGCTGCGCGACCCCGCCGCGATCGAGGTCCTGCGCGGATTCGCGGCTGACATCATCGTGGTCGCGGCCTACGGCGCGATCCTTCCTCGCGAGGTGATCGAGATGCCGCGCCTTGGCTGCGTGAACGTCCACGCATCGCTGCTGCCGCGCTGGCGCGGCGCCGCGCCCATCCAACGCGCGATCCTCGCGGGCGACGAGCTCGCCGGCGTGTCGATCATGCGCATGGAGGAGGGTCTCGACACCGGGCCTTGGTGCACGCAGGTCTCGACGCGGATCGACGGCAAGAACGCCGCCGAACTCACGTCCGAGCTCGCGACCCTCGGAGCGGAGGCGTTGGCGACGATGCTCCCGTCGATCACCACCAGGAAGTGCGTGTGGGTGCCGCAGGACGACGCCGCGGCCACCTATGCCACGAAGCTGACCGCCGCCGATGTGGCGCTCGAACCCGGGCTCGCCGTCGAAGACGCTTGGCGCCGCGTGCGTGCTTCGGGACCCAGCGCGCCATGTCGCGCCGTCGTCGACGGCCGGCGGATCACCGTGCCGGCCGCCAGGCCCGCGTCATCGACAGTGCGCGCGGCATCCGTGTCGAGCGAGGATGCGCTCGTGCTGGGGCTCATCGACGGTGCGCTGCTGATCGAGACGCTCGTCCCCGAGGGCCGCTCGGCCATGCCCGCAGCCGACTGGCTGCGCGGGGCGCGACTCGCACCCGACTCCCATTGGAGCGCTTCATGACCATCGCCCCCGCGCGTCGGGTCGCCCTGCAGGTCCTCCACCGCGT
>PKWR01000004.1:0-3185 GCA_003133285.1 Coriobacteriia bacterium | reverse complement strand
GTGCCGTCCGCGCTGGAGCCCGGCGTGCGCGACGCGCTGCGCCTGGGCTCCTACGAGATCCTGTTCATGCGCACGCCCGCCCGCGCGGCGGTCAACGAGGCGGTCGACGCCGCACGACGCGCGCGCCCCCAGGCGGCCGGGCTCGCCAACGCGGTCCTGCGGCGCATCGCGGACGAGGCCGAGGCCTTCCCGTGGGGCGATCCGGCGACGGACGACCAGGCGCTCGCGCGCGTGACCGGACATCCCCGCTGGCTCGTCGACCGTTGGATCGAGGAGCTGGGTAGGGAACGGGCCACCGAGGCCCTCTACGCGGACCTCGAGGCCGCTCCGCTGTATCTGTGGGCGAACACCTTCAAGGCGTCCCCCGTCGAGATACTCGATGCGCTCGAGGCCGACGGCGCCGGTCCGGTCGGCGACGTCCCTCCGGGCTGCATACGCGTCGGGGACGCCTCCGCGGCCGTGCGTGGAGAGGCGGTGCGCACCGGGCTCGCCATCGTCACCGACGCTGCCGCTCAACTCGCGGCGCGCGTCCTCGGGCCGCATCCCGGTGAGACCGTCGTCGACGTCGCGTCCGGCCGGGGCACCAAGACCGCCGAGATCCAGGCGTGCAGCGTGGCCGCCGGCGCGCCCTGCGACCTCTACGCCCTCGACATCCATCCGTTCAAGGCCGAGGTGCTGCGCCGTCGCATGACCGATCTGTGCGTGCCGGGAGTGACGACGCTGGTCGGCGACGCCACGGATGTCAGTTCGGTCGCGGGTCTGCCCACGACGGGGACGGCAGCGGGAGTGCTCGTGGACGTGCCGTGCAGCGGGCTCGGCTCCCTGCGCCGGCGTCCCGAGAAGCGCTGGCGCGTGACGCCGGAGGACATCGACCGACTGGCCGAGTTGCAGTTGGCCATGCTCGAACAGGCGGCTACGCTTGTCAGCGTCGGCGGCGCGGTGGTCTACTCTACGTGCACCGTGAGCAGGGCCGAGAACGAGGACGTCATCGCGGCGTTCCTCGCCGGTCGTGAGGGCACGTTCGTCGTGGGGGACCTGACCGATGCCGTCCCGCCCGAGTGGCGGACCGATATCGGCGAGCAGGGGTACTTCCAGTCGACGCCACGCGTCGGCGGACCTGACGGTCATTTCGTCGCCGTGCTCACACGCGTTTCGTAGCGGGTCTGCCGCAGCCGGCAGGACTCGAAAGCACGTCACTAGGGGAGGTCGCATGCGCACGACCAGGATCGTCGAGATGCTCGAAGTCACCGAGTCGGCCGCGCTTGCCGCGGGCCGCTGGATGGGCAAGGGCGACAAGCACGCTGCCGACGACGCGGCCGTTGAAGGCATGCGTAGGGCGTTCAACGACGTCGAGATCGACGGCACGATCGTCATCGGAGAGGGCGAGCGCGACGAGGCGCCCATGCTCTACATCGGCGAGAAGGTAGGGAAGGGCGGCGAAGGCATCGACATCGCCGTCGACCCGCTCGAGGGAACGAACCTGACGGCCTACGGACAGTCCAACTCCCTCGCGGTGCTGGCGTTCGGCCCCAAGGGCACGCTGCTGCACGCTCCCGACACGTACATGAACAAGATCGCTGTCGGACCTGACGCCGCGTCGGCGGTCCACATCGACGCCAGCCCGACGGAGAACATCCGCAACGTGGCGAAGGCGCTCAAGCGCGACGTCGAGGACCTGGTCGTCTGCATCCTCGACCGCGAACGTCACATCGAGTTGATCAAGGAGGTCCGCGCCGCCGGCGCGCGCATCCGCCTCATCTCGGACGGCGACGTGTTCGGCGCCGTTGCGACCGCGATCGAGGGAACGGGCATCCACCTGTACCTCGGGATCGGCGCCGCGCCCGAGGGCGTGCTCGCCTGCGCCGCGATGAAGTGCATCGGCGGCACCTTCATGGGCCGCTTCGCGTGGCGCAACCCGGAGGAGAAGGCCCGCGCCGTCGAGATGGGCACGTGCAACATCGACGGCGTCCTCGACATGGACTGCCTGGTGAACACCGATGAGGCCGCGTTCATCGCCACCGGAGTGACCGACGGCGAGATGCTGCGCGGCGTGAAGTACTTCGGTCACGGCGCGCGCACCAACTCGGTCGCGATGGACGCCAAGACCAAGACCGTGCGCTTCATCGACACGATCTATCGGACCGGTGAAGAGAAGTTCTGGGTGCGGATGGACTAGCAGCCGACAGCTCTCCCTTCCGGACACGCAAGAAGGCGGCCTCGTCGAGGCCGCCTTCTTCACGTTCGCGGGAGGGGAGCGCCTACTCGGCGGCAGGACACCCCGCGCAGCCGCCGGCGGACGGGCACGCCGGGGCCGGCGCCGGCGCGGATACCGGGGCCTTCCGGCTGTCGGTGTTGTAGAACCCGGCGCCCTTGAAGTGGACCCCCACGGGATGGAAGACGCGCTTCGTCGGGCCGCCGCATTCGGGGCAGGGCAGGGGGGAGTCGTCGCTCGCGGGCCTCGTGACCTCGAAGACGGTGGAGCACTGCGTGCAGCGGAAATCGTATGCGGGCATGGTCTCAGGCGACCTTTCCGGTACCGGTTCAGGAGTCCCGCGCGGGTCGGGGGACGCGCGGCATGATACTGCTGTCGGCCGACCGACGGCAAGTGAGGGCTGGTATACTTCCGCCCATGACACCGCCCTCGATCCCTCATCCGGACGGCGACGGCAGCGCCCGCACCAAGCGCGCTGCACCCCTTGCGCGCCTCCTGCTGAGCCTCGTCCTGTCGGTGTCGTTGGCCGTTTCCGTGTCCGCCGTCACGCCCGCTGCAGCCAGCGCCGCCACCGTCGCGGAGCTCAGGGCCCAGCTTGCCGCGCTCACGGCGCAGGCCAGACCCGCGGCTGACGCCTACGACGCGGCGGCGACCGAGCTGGAGAACACGCAGTACCGTATCAAGGTCACCGACGCCCGCATCAAGACCCAGACGAAGAAGCTCGCGGCGGCGGAGAAGCAGCTCGCGAAGCGCGCCGACGCGATGTACCGCGAGGGCAGCGACGACGGCATGCTCAGCTTCGTCCTCGGCTCCACCTCGTGGGACGACTTCATCACGCGGCTCGACTACATCACCCTCATCGCGACCAGCGACGCGGCGCTCGTCGACCAGATCAAGGTGACGCGCGCCGGACTGGCGACGGACCGCGCCCGGCTCGTGGCCGACGCCGCAGTGCAGACCAAACAGGTCGCCG
>PKWR01000114.1 GCA_003133285.1 Coriobacteriia bacterium | reverse complement strand
GCCTGCGCGCCGGGAGCTCCGATACCACGCTGACGATGACGGGCCTCTACGATCCCGGCAACAGCGTCGAGGTCACGCGAGGCCTGAGCGTGTGGGTCACCTTCTCGAAGGGCCAGGCCCTCCTGCGCGCTGACCGCTACGACTCCGTCACCAAGACCCACGTCGCGGGTGCGACGCTGCGGCCGTTCAAGGGTCCCGTCACGGCGTCCACGGACTCGGTCGGGCGCTCGAAGGTGCAACTCCTCACCAGCAGCGGCCCGTACAACGACGGCGACGTCGTGTGGCGCGGGCATGTGCGATTCGTGCCGGCGACGACCACCGCCTCCACGGGACACGCGATCGACTACGTCTCGATGGACCAGTACGTCCAGGGTGTCGTGCCGCGGGAGAGCCCCTCGGGGTGGCCGATGGAGGCGCTCAAGGCGCAGGCCGTCGCGGCCCGGAGCTACGCCTACGGCTCGGCGCTGAGCGGGTCGACGCTCTACTGCACGACCAGCTCGCAGATGTACAACGGAGCATCGTGCGGCGACGCGTCGCACAACGTGCACGAGACCGCGCGCACCAACCAAGCGGTCTCGGCGACCGCGGGACAGGTCGTGGTGTACGGCTCGACCGTCGTCCAGACCTTCTTCTCGTCGAGCACCGGGGGCCGGACCGCCAACATCAAGGACGTGTGGTTCACGGACGCGGCGGACGTGTCGTCGCCCGTCTACTACACCAGCGTGGTCGACGCCGACACCTCCAGCCCGAACTACCGCTGGCCCGCCACGGACATCTCCGGAAGCGCGCTCGCTGCGAAGATCAGGTCGGACTACCCGTCGGCCTCCGCCGCGTCGCCCGCGACCATCACCAAGGTGACCCTCAAGCCGGGGACGTCGGGCTGGGTGCGCTACGTCGTGTTCACGTGGTCGAACGGCGCGAGCACGACGATCCGGGGCACCGAGTTCCAGCACGCGCTCGAGCTGAAGTCCTCCGCGTTCACCGTGACGCTCAAGACACCACCTGCGCCCGTCCCGGCCCGCTTCGAGCAGACCGACGCCCGCCTCGGCTGGTCCGGGTCGTTCGCGACCTATTCGAGCACCGCCCTGTCGGGCGGCAGCCACAGGCGGACCGGGGTCGCCGGCTCCTCGGTGACGGTGACCTTCAAGGGGAGTTCCATCGCGTGGATCGGCGCGAAGGCGCCATCGTTCGGCCGCGCCCAGGTGTCGATCGACGGGACGCGGCCGGTGACGGTCAGCCTGTACTCGACGTCGTGGGCGTACAAGAAGACGCTGTGGTCCAAGACCGGTCTGTCGGCCGACGCGACGCACACGCTGGTGATCACGGTCCTCGGCACCCACGACGCGTCGGCAACGGGCTCGGACGTGAGCGTGGACGCATTCGACATACTCGGGAAGCTCCTGCAGACGCCACCGCCCAAGCCGCCCGTCTGGAAGCGCTTCGAGCAGACCTCGTCGGCGGTCGCCTTCTCGGGCAGCTGGACGCTGAAGCGGGAGACGAGCCTCTCCGGCGGCAGCTACCGCTACACGCGCTCCACCACAGCACGGGCCACCTTCACGACGAGCGGTGCGCGCATCAGATGGATCGGCAAGCGTGGTCCGACCTTCGGGAAGGCCTACGTCAGCATCGACGGCGGCGCGGCGGTCGTGATCGACCTGTACTCGTCCAAGGTGCTCTACCGGCAGACGCTGTGGACCTCGGCCATGCTGTCCGCTGGCACGCACACGGTGAGGATCAGACCGACGGGCACGCGCAACCCGAGAGCATCAGGGCACTACGTGGGGGTCGACGCGTACGATGTCCTCGTGCCCGCGCCGTGACGCTTCGCGCGTGCACGACTGCAGTCCGCTGATGGGTAAGTCCACTCTGTGAGCATTCCGGTACAACTGCCGCCCGATCCAGGCCCGAGGAGTCTCCCATGACCGATGAACGGCTCTCTGCGATCCGTCACGCCGCCAACGAGATCGAGTCGCTGAGCGGCGGCCTGATACCCGAGGTCCTTGTCGTGCTGGGCAGCGGGCTGGGCGCCGTGATCGACGGCATGGAAGTCGTCGCCGAGGCTCCCTTCGCGGCGCTTCCCGGCTTCGCTGACTCCAACGTGATCGGTCATGCGGGACGTTTCGTCTTCGGCAGGATCGGGTCCGTGGCCGTCATGGCGATGTCCGGGCGGCTGCACCTCTACGAAGGGCACCCCATCGATCGTGTCGTGCTGCCGGTCAGGGCCGCTGCCGCTCTAGGGTGTCGGCTGCTGATCGTCACGAACGCCGCCGGCGGCATAGCCACGCACCTGCGGGTCGGGCAGACCATGATGATCACCGACCACATCAACCTCATGGGCGTCAATCCGCTGATAGGGCCCAACCTCGACCAGATCGGTGTCCGCTTTCCGCCGATGGCGGATGCGTACAGCCCGCGCCTGTGCGAGCTTGCCCGCACGGTGGCGAGGGAGCAGGGGACCGATCTGGCGGAGGGCGTGTACGCAGGGGTCCCGGGCCCGGTCTTCGAGACTGCGGCTGAGACGCGCTACCTTCGGACGATCGGCGCCGACGCCGTAGGCATGTCGACGATCCCCGAAGTCATCGTCGCTCGCCACGCCGGCATGGAGATCGCCGGTTTCTCGCTCATCGCCAACTGCGCCGGTCTGACCGAGACCCATGCGGAAGTCCTCGCCGCGGTGGAAGCGGGCACCCCCGCTATGGCCGGGTTGGTCACTGGTATACTCGCCCGGTTGTGAGCCCCCGCGCGACTCCTCGCGCGTCCCGAAGACAGCAGAACACCGAAGGAGCGTCGATATCGCCATGGATCACCACGTCAAGGACCTCGCCCTCGCCGATGCCGGCCGCGCCCGCATCGAATGGGCCGACGCCGACATGCCCGTGCTGGCGTCCATCCGCACGCGCTTCGAAGCCGAGAAGCCGCTCGCGGGCATGCGCATCTCCGCCTGCCTGCACGTCACGACCGAGACCGCGAACCTGATGCGCACGCTGAAGGCGGGCGGAGCGGACATCGTCCTGTGCGCGAGCAACCCGCTCTCCACGCAGGACGACGTCGCCGCGGCGCTCGTGCTCCACTACGGCGTTCGCACCTACGCCATCAAGGGCGAGGACACCGAGACCTACTACAAGCACGTCGACGCGGCGATCGACCACAAGCCGAACATCACGATGGACGATGGCGCGGATGTCGTGGGCCGCGTCCACGCCGAGCGGCCCGAGGCGCTCGCCGACATCATCGGCGGCACCGAGGAGACGACCACCGGCGTCATCCGCCTGCGCGCCATGGCCGCCGACGGCGCCCTCAAGTTCCCGATCGTGTCGGTCAACGATGCGAACACCAAGCACCTGTTCGACAACCGGTACGGGACCGGCCAGTCGACGATCGACGGCGTCATCCGCGCCACCAACCGCCTGATCGCCGGCCGCACCGTCGTCGTGACCGGCTACGGGTGGTGCGGACGCGGCATCGCGATGCGCGCCGACGGCCTCGGCGGCAACGTGATCGTCTGCGAGGTCGACCCGCTCAAGGCGCTCGAGGCGGTCATGGACGGTTATCGCGTGATGCCCTCGGCCGAGGCCGCGGCTGTCGCGGACATCTGGCTCACCGTCACCGGCGACCTCAACGTCATCGACACGGCGGCGTTCGAGGTCATGAAGGACGGTGCGATCCTCGCCAACTCGGGGCACTTCAACTGCGAGATCGCCATCTCCCATCTTCGCGACATGGCGGTGTCGACCCGGGAGGTCCGTCCGCTGGTCGAGGAGTTCACCCTCGCGGACGGCCGTCACATCTACCTGCTGGCCGACGGTCGCCTCGTCAACCTGTCGTGCGCAGAGGGCCACCCCGCCTCGGTCATGGACATGTCCTTCGCGAACCAGGCACTGTCCGCCGAGTACATGGTAAAGAACCACGCGTCGCTGGAGCCGGGCGTCTACCCGGTGCCGGCGGACATCGACGCCAACATCGCGAAGCTCAAGCTGGAGAGCATGGGCGTGCACATCGATACGCTCACGCCCGAGCAGGAGAAGTACCTCGCGTCCTGGAACGAGGGAACGGTCTAGCCGACCGTCCGCCCGCGTTCGTGGCGTGTGACAGCGAACGGCCCCGCGAGTGCGCGGGGCCGTTCTGCGTCACGGGTGTGTCTCAGGCGGTCTCGGGTGGGGCGGCCGCGGCGGTGCTGCGCTGTCGCGCCCGGCCGTCGCTGAAGTAGAGGATCGCGTCGGCGATCCCCACACCCAGGCCGCCGGCGATCGTGGACAGACCCAGCATGGCGTTGACGTGAGCCGCTGCGGGATCCACCTGCGTCTCGGGAAGGAAGCGCAGCGCGATGAGCCCGACGAGCGCGATCAAGCCTGCGAGCCGCGCGATCGAACCGGGGTCGAAGCGGCGCTTCTTCGGCTGGAAGAGGTCGGCCATGCCGGCGACGAGCGGCGGCAGCAGGACGGCGAGCCCGAGGATCTGGGCCGCGATCAGGAGCACGAGTTCCGTGCCGGGGGATGAGACGGAGGTCCGGGTGATGAGGGCGTGCGCGCCCACGAAGGCGGAGGCCGCCACGACGAGGCCCACCGCCAGCATCCCCAGTCCGCGAAGCCCGACAGGCCGGCGGTGGAGGAGCCATGAAGCCGTCGCGCCGATCATCGAGGCCAGTGTCATCGTGATCAGGAAGGCGTCCATCGGATCGACCCAAGCCGCCGGGATCTGGGCGAGGTCTTTGGCCATGATGAGAATGGCGCCTGCGAAGACAGTGAGCAGGAGCGCGTCCGCCGTGAGGATGAGATGGTCGGACAGCCTGCGGTACGGATGGTGGCGCGCAGCCATGCGTTGCTCCTTCGCCGTCTGGTATCGGTCCCGGCCTGCCCGAGGACCGACGGTTCGTAGTATGCGCCGTGCGGGACCGAATGGGAGTCGTCGTTTCTGGTATCGGCATCCGGCTCTCGTGTGTTGAACGCGGGCCTCGCTTAGGCCACACTCACCGTTCGAGGACTTCCGCGTCGGAGCGACGGAGACAAGACATGGGTATCGAGGCGATCCCGCAGACACTGTGGTGGGCTGTCGACGAAACGACCGGCCTGCAGGCCGTCTACATGGTCGACCAGTCGAGGCTGCCACTCGCGGGCGATGTTCTCGTGTGCGTGACCCACGAGGGCGTGT
>PKWR01000193.1 GCA_003133285.1 Coriobacteriia bacterium | reverse complement strand
TGGTGCCGTCGCGGTCCATGCTCGTGAGCAGGATCTCGCCGGCGCCGAGGCGCTCGGCGTGGGCGGCCCACTCCACCGCGTCCATGCCGGTGTTCGTGCGCCCGCCGGAGACGAAGACCTCCCACCGGTCGCGTCCTCCTGCGACGCGCCGGGCGTCGATCGCCACGACGATGCACTGCGAGCCGTAGATGCGGCTGGTCGTCGTGATGAGCGTGGGGTCGGCGACCGCGGCCGAGTTGAGCGACACCTTGTCGCAGCCGGCCTTCAGCATCGCGCGGATGTCGTCGGAGGAGCGCATGCCGCCGCCCACCGTGTACGGGATGAAGACCTCCTCGGCGGTGCGCGCCGCGACCTCCAGCATCAGCGGACGTTCCTCGTGGGTCGCCGCGATGTCGAGGAAGACGAGCTCGTCGGCGCCTTCGGCGTCGTAGAACCGTGCGAGCTCGACGGGGTCCCCCGCGTCGCGCAGGTCGACGAAGTTGACGCCCTTGACCACGCGCCCCTCGTGGACGTCGAGGCAGGGTATGACGCGCTTCATCAGCATCTCAGGCCTCCGTGCGGCGCGCGACGGTGATGGCCTCTGCGAGGTCCAGAGTGCCCTCGTACAGCGCGCGACCGGCGATGACGCCCTCGATACCGGGAATGGCCGTCAGAGCGCGGATATCGTCGATCGTGGAGACGCCGCCCGACGCGATGACCGCGACGGCTGTCGAGGCCACCAGTGCGCGATAGGCGTCGAGGTTCGGCCCGGTCTGCATGCCGTCGAGCGCGATGTCGGTGTAGACGAGGCGCCGGACCCCCAGGTCGGTGAGCTCGGCCACGACGTCGGAGACGGTCCGCGTGGTGCCCTGCTTCCAGCCCTCGATGGCCACGAGGCCGTTGCGCGCGTCGATGCCGGCGACGATCCCGGGGAAGCGCTCGCACGCGGCCGCGACCAGGTCGGGGTCGCTCACCAGCGCGGTACCGAGCACGGTGCGCGCCACTCCGGCGTCGTAGAGCCGCTCGAGCGTCTCGAGGCTGCGGATGCCGCCCCCGACCTGCACGGGGACGTCGACCGCACGCGCGATCGCCTCGACGGTCGCGATGTTCACCGGCTCGCCCGTGACCGCCCCGTTGAGGTCGACGACGTGGATGATCTCGGCGCCCGCAGCGATCCAGCGCTTCGCCTGGTCGAGCGGGTCCGCGTTGTAGATCGTGACCTCGTCGAAGCTGCCCTGGCGCAGCCGCACGACGTGCCCGTTGAGGATGTCGATGGCCGGGATGATCTGCATCGGTCTAGGACGCCTCCCCGACGACGGTCGCGAAGTTGCGGAGGAGCCGCAGGCCCGTGTCCGATGACTTCTCAGGATGGAACTGGACGCCGAACACGTTGGCGGCCTGCACCGCGGCGGCGAACGGGACGCCGTGGACCGTGCGGCCGATCACCGCCGAAGTATCGGCCGGCACGACATGGTAGCTGTGCACGAAGTAGAAGGCGCTGCCCTCGGCGATGTCCTCGAACAGGGCACTCGGGCGCGGGTAGTCCACCGTGTTCCATCCGATGTGCGGGACCTTCACGCCTCCGGGGAGCTTCTCGCAGGTGCCCGGCACGAGACCCAGGCCGTCCCACTCGCCGTCCTCGAGACCGACGGTCGCCAGCAGTTGCATCCCGAGGCAGATCCCGAGCAGCGGCACACCGGCGGCGGCGCGCTCGATCAGGAGCTCACGCATGCCCGACGCAGCCAGGTTCGCGGCTGCGTCGCGGAACGCCCCCACGCCCGGCAGCACGATCCCGCGAGCCGCCGCGACCACCGACGGGTCGTCGGTGATGACCACGCCCTGCACGCCGGCTGTCGCGAAGCCCTTCTCCACGCTGCGGAGGTTGCCCATGCGGTAGTCGACGATGGCGATCGCCGCTGACGACGGTTCGGTCACAGCATGCCCTTCGTGGACGGCACGCCGGTGACCCGGGGGTCCGGCTCGACCGCCTCGCGCAGCGCCCGTGCGAAGGCCTTGAACGCGGCCTCGATGATGTGATGCGCGTTCTCGCCCGAGACCTCGTGCAGGTGGACCGTGATGGCGGCGTTCGACGCCACGGCGCCGAGGAACTCGCGCGCCAGCGTCGTGTCGAACATCCCGATCAGCTCGATGGGCACGTCCACCTCGTAGGTGAGCGACCCGCGCCCCGATATGTCGACGGCAGCGAGCACGAGCGCCTCGTCCAGCGGGACGGTGGCGGAGCCGAAGCGCCGGATGCCCGCCTTGTCCCCGAGCGCGTCGGCGAGTGCGAGGCCGAGGCAGATCCCGACGTCCTCGACGGTGTGGTGAGAATCGACCTCGAGGTCACCTTGAGCGTTCACGGTGAGGTCGAGCAGCGCGTGGCGCCCGAGGGCGTCGAGCATGTGGTCGAAGAAGGGCACGCCGGTCGAGATGGAGGTCGCGCCGGTGCCGTCCAGGTCGAGTTGGACGACCACGGCCGTCTCGCCGGTGGTCCGCTCGATGCGCGCGCTGCGTGTCATTTCCGGCGACCCTTCTTCTCGCTCGCGTGGTCGGGACCGGCGGCCGGGTTCTCCGCGGGGTGTTGGGCGACCCCGGCCGTCCCGAACATGTCGCTCTCTCGGCGCGTGGCCATCAACTCGGCCATCGCCTCCAGGAAGCGCTTGTTGTCCTTGGCCGACCCGATGCTCACGCGCAGGCAGTCCTCAAGGCCCGGCTCGCGCGACAGGTCGCGCACGAGCACACCGTACGAGTGCAGGAGGTCGCGCCACACGGCCGAGGCCCGGTCGACGCGGAACAGCACGAAGTTCGCCTCGCTGCCGAAGGCGTGCACGCCCGGCAGCTGCCCCAGGCCGTGCTCGACGACGTCGCGCTGGCGCAACAGCTCCTGGATCTGGCTCTCGAAGACGACGCGCTCGCGGAAGACCATCCCGGCGACCCACTGGCTGAAGCGGTCGACCGAGTAGGGCTGGCGCACCTTGGCCAACTCGGTGATGACCTCCTCGTGCGCGAGCAGGTAGCCGACGCGCAGGCCGGCGAGCGAGAACGCCTTGGAGAACGTGCGGAGGATGACGAGGTTGCGGTGGCGCGCCATGTGCGGGCGCATCGTGTGGCGCGAGAACTCGAAGTACGCCTCGTCGACGAGCACGAGCGCGTCGGTCGCCTCGAGCAGGTCGATGAGGAACGTCTCCGGCTGGAGGTTGCCCGTCGGGTTGTTCGGATGGGCGATCATCACGATGTCGATGTCGCCTTCCTTGACGCGCGCGAGGACCGCCTTCTCGTCGATGGAGAAGTCCTTGGCGTTGCGCGGTACCTCCACGACCTCCGTCCCGGTCATGCGGGCGTCCAGGCCGTACATCGCGAAGGTCGGCGGCATGTTGAGCAGCTTGCGGCCCGGGCCGCCCCACGCCAGCATCAGGTCGAAGATCAGCTCGTCTCCCCCGTTGCCCACGAGGATGTTGCCCGCGTCCAGCCCGTTGGCCTCGGCGATCGCCGTCCGCAACGTCCCGGACATCGGGTCGGGGTAGCGGTTGAACGCGAACTCGGGCAGCCGCGCGGCGATCGTGGCGATCACCTCGTGGGGCAGGTTCAGGGGGTTCTCGTTGGCCGAGAGGTTGGTCTCGACGGTCGGCTCCTTGGCCTCGTAGGGCACGAGGTCGCCGAGCTCGGCGCGCGGAGGGCGAAGGCCGGCCATCAGCAGTCCTCCTCATCGAGGACGTCGTCGTCGGCCGAGATCTCGAGCCTCAGCGCCACGGCGTCCGCGTGCGCCATCAGCCCCTCGGCCGACGCGATCGTGATGACCGTCGCCGCGTCGGACTCCAGCGCCTCGCGCGAGTACGAGATGACCGATGACTTCTTGACGAAGTCGTCGACGGACAGCGGGCTCGAGAAGCGTGCGGTCCCGCCCGTGGGCAGCACGTGGTTCGGCCCCGCGACGTAGTCCCCGACCGACTCGGGTGTCCACGGGCCGAGGAAGATCGCGCCCGCGTTGCGGATCGAGCCGAGCAGCTCGAGCGGGTCGGCCATCAGCACCTCGAGGTGCTCGGGGGCGATCGCGTTGGCAACGTCCAGCGCCACGCGCACGTCCGGGACGACGATGATGCGGCCGTTGTCCGTGAGGCTGCGGCGGATGACGTCGGCGCGAGGCGCCTCCTCGAGGAGGACCTCGAGCGCCTCCTCGACCTCGTCAGGCAGCGTCGGGTCCGTGGTCACGAGGAAGGCGCTGGCCCGCGGGTCGTGCTCCGCCTGGGCCATCAGGTCCACGGCGATGAAGGACGGCTCGGCCGTCTCGTCGGCCAGGATGAGCACCTCGGAGGGGCCGGCGAGCATATCGATGCCGACCTCGCCGAGCACGAGCTTCTTCGCGGCCGTGACATACGCGTTGCCGGGGCCGGTGATCTTGTCGACGCGCGGGATCGAGGCCGTGCCGTATGCGAGCGCGGCGATCGCCTGCGCGCCGCCGACCTTGTAGATCTCGGAGATGCCCGCCTCGGCCGCGGCCGCGAGCGTGTAGGCGTTGACGGTACCGTCCGCGTCGGGCGGGACCACCATCGCGATCTCCTCGACGCCGGCCACCACGGCCGGGATCGCGTTCATGAGCACACTGGACGGGTAGCACGCGCGACCGCCGGGCACGTAGATGCCCACCCGCCTGATCGGCGTGACCTTCTGTCCGACGAGCACGCCGCCCTCCCGCACCGAGAACCATGACTGGGGTACCTGTCGCTCGTGGTACTCCTCGATGGAGGCGGCGGCGATGGCGATGGCGTCGCGGAACTCCTCGGAGACCGAGGACACCGCGGCCTCGATCTCCGCGGTCGTCACGCGCAGCGCCGGCACATCGGCGTGGTCGAACTGCATGGTGTAGTCGCGGAGCGCCTCGTCGCCGCGGAGACGCACGTCCTCGACGATGTGGGAGGCGACGGACAGCACCTCGGCGTCGACGCCTCCGCTGCGCGCGAACGTGTCGTCCCTCAGGGCCTCGCCACGCTTGACCTCGGTGCGGCGCATGATCATCGGTGCTCCACCTCTCCCGCCGCGCGCGCGAGGCGCCCGGCCAAGTCCATGACACGTTGTGAGTCGATCCGGACCGCGACCGGGTTGGCGACGAAACGAGCGCTCGACGCCATCACCTCGTCGACGATCCTCAAGTGATTGTCGCGCAATGTGGTGCCCGTCGCGGTGATGTCGACGACCTGGTCGGCCAACCCGATCAGCGGCGCCAACTCGATGTTGCCGTGCAGCTTCACGATCTCGACCTGGACGCCGCGATCGGCGAAGTAGGCCTCCGTGATACGAGGGTACTTCGTCGCCACCCGGACGACTCCCAGTCGGCGGTACGAGTCAGCGACCTCGGCGCCCGAGCCCTCGCGCTCCGCGACCACGAACCGGCACGCCCCGAAGTGCAGATCGGCGAGCTCGGCCACGTCGAGCGCGGCCTCGGCCAGCACGTCGGCTCCGGCGATCGCGACGTCCGCCGCGCCGTAGGCCACGTAGGCCGGGATGTCCGTGGGCTTGCCGATGATGAAGCGGATCTGGTCGGTGTCGACGATGAGCAGCCGACCCGGATCGGCCAGAGCCCCGATCTCGACGCCTGCGGCACGCAGGACGCGCAGCGAGCCTTCGAACAGCGCGCCCTTGGGTATCGCCATGCGGAGGCGCTCGGCGCTCATCGCTCGCCCCCTTCCGCCGGCGGGGCGGGAACGGGATCGATCACGAGCACCCGCCCGTCGGCGCTCACGGCCTGGCCCTGCCCGGCGAGCACGCGCCAGGCAGCTCCCACGGAGACCGCCTCGGCGTCGAGTGCCGCGGCGTCACCCGTCGCGCTCATGCGCACGGTCCAGCCCGCGGCGCGCAGCCGGGCGG
>PKWR01000074.1 GCA_003133285.1 Coriobacteriia bacterium | reverse complement strand
TCCGCCGGTATCTCGAGGTAGCGGGCGTAGCTCTGGATGTAGCCCTTCACGTACGCCGGGCTCGGCAGTACCTCGTACTCGCCCTGTTCCAGGGCGTCGAGCAGCCTCGAGCGGATCTTGGTGCCCTCGACGACGTCGACGATGGTCTTTCCCTGCCGCCTTCGTTCGGCGGCGAGTATCTCTCCGACAGTTGTCATGGGGTCTGTCCCGGGTCTCGGTGCATGGGGTGCGTCAAAGGCTGATTGTAGCGTAGCGGGGGTGCGACGGGCTTCGCTCGTCACGCGTCGTCGCGTGCATCGCTGCGCTCGAACGCCTTGATGGACTCGAGCTCCTCGATGTCCGCCAACACCTCGCGGGGCTTGCTCCCGTCCGGCGGACCGACGATCCCCTTCTGCTCCAGGGTGTCCATGATCCGCCCGGCGCGCGCATAGCCGACCTTGAGGCGCCGCTGCAGCAGCGAGGTCGAGCCCATCCGCGAGGTCACCACGATGTCGGCGGCGTCCCAGGTCAGAGGATCGTCATCGTCGTCGTCCGCGACCCCGCCGCCGACGCCGGCGGCCTTCAGGTGAAGGATCTCCTCGTGGTACTCGGGCTCGCCCTGCTTCTTGAGGTGCTCGACGACCGCCATGATCTCGTCCTCGGAGACGAGCGCCCCCTGGACGCGCTTCGGCTTGGCCAGCTGCGGGGTCGACAGCAGCATGTCGCCCAGTCCCACGAGCTTCTCGGCGCCCGACTGGTCGAGGATGACGCGGGAATCGATGCCCGACGAGACGGCGAAGGCGATCCGGGTGGTGATGTTCGTCTTGATGAGCCCGGTGATGATGTCGGTCGAGGGGCGCTGGGTCGCGACCACCAGGTGGATGCCGGCGGCTCGCGCCAGCTGCGCGAGACGGACGATGGAGTCCTCTACCTCGCGTGCGGCCACCATCATCAGATCGGCGAGCTCGTCGATGACGATCATCAGGTACGGCATCGGCTGCATGCCCTCGGGCAGCTTGCCGTCGCGCGCGGCCGTGTTGTACTGGGCGATGTTGCGCGCGCCTGCCTTCTGCAGCCGACGCAGGCGGCTCTCCATCTCGGTGACGGCCCAGCCGAGCGCGCTCGCCGCCTCCTTCGATTCGGTCACGACGGGGACGTAGAGGTGCGGGAGGCCGTTGTAGAGCGCCATCTCGATGCGCTTCGGGTCGATGAGGATGATGCGGACCTCGTCGGGCGTGGAGCGCATGATGACCGACATCAGCAGCGAGTTGATGCACACGGACTTGCCGGTGCCGGTGGAGCCGGCGATCAGCAGGTGGGGCATGGCGGCCAGGTCGAGCACGATGCGGTCGCCGCCGACGTCCTTGCCGATGCCCAGCATGATCGGGCTCGTGTCGGGCGTGTTGCCGCCGAGGAGCACGTCGCCCAGGGTGACCGTGGTGCGGTGCTCGTTGGGTACCTCGATGCCGATCAGCGACTTGCCGGGGATCGGGGCCAGGACGCGCACGGTCGGTGTCGCCAGCGCCATCGCCAGGTCGTCGGCGAGCGCGGTGACGCGGTTCACCTTCACACCCTTGGCGATCTTGACCTCGAACAACGTGACGGTCGGACCGGCGATCCAGTCCTCGACCCGAGCCGGGATGTCGAACGTCGCCAGGGTGGACTCGATCATCTGGGCCGTGTTCTTGAGCTCCTTGTCCGAGGCACGCGAGGCCGCGGCGTTCACCGGAGACACACGCAGCATGGAGAGCGACGGAAGCTCGAACGTGGTGTCGCGACGAGGCACCGACGCCCTCTGGACGGGTACGGTGTTGCGCTCGGCCTCGGGGTCCGGGCGCCGTCCGCTCACGGGTACGGGGCGGGCGGGCTCCTCCGTGTCGAGGTCGGCCAGCGGCAGGGTCTTCGCGCCCGGCGTGAGGCGTCGTCGCGGCTCGCGCGATGCCTCCTCCAGCTCGGCCCGCTCGAACAGACCGAGGAAGCGCTGCCAGACGTCCGCCAGGTGGACCCCTGTCGCCAGCACGATGCCGATGAGGGTGGTGCCCGACAACAGGACGTAGGTGATGGCGGGATAGAACAAGACGGTGAGGAACCACGCGATGGCGCCGCCCACGTAGCCGCCGCTCGAGCTCCCGGTCCAGAAGTCCGCGCTCTTGAGGGGCGCGGCCGCGGAGAACATCGCGATGACCGACAGGAACACCATGGCGAGTCCCGCACCGATCGCGGCCTCACTCACCTCTCGCCGGTCGAAGACGATCGAGACGGCCCATACGAGGAGCAGGAGGGGCACGGCGTTCGCGCCCACGCCGACGGCGGCGATGAGCGCCTGGCTGATGAACCTGGGCACGCCGCCCGGCTGGGGCGTCCACACCGAGATGGCGACCGCGATGGCGGCCACGACGAGGGCGATGCCCCAGATGTCGCGAGAGATACCGGGGGCGGCCGGTTGCGAAGCGGCGTGCGAGCGGGGCTTGGAGGCAAAGGTTCCGGTGCTGCGCGAGCGACCGCTCGCACTCCCCGTGGTGTGCTTCTTCGCCACTGGCTCCAGACCCCTCCGTCGGATTCGTGCGATCCACCCGTTGCGCGCAGGGCGCGCCCGGGTACCGTGCCTCGAGCGAGAGTATATCGTTCCGCGTGCGCGGCGGCGGCCCAGGCGCCGGAACCGCTCGCGTCTAGCCGCGCACCAGGAACAGAGCGATGACGGCCACGCCGAGCGCGATCCGGTACCACATGAACACGGCGAACGAGTGCCGCTTCACGTAGGCCAGCATCCAGCGCATCAGAAGCGCCGAGGACGCCAACGACGCCACGAAACCGATCACCCAGTCGGGCGAGAACAGGGTCGACAGCGGGACGTCCTTCAGCCCGAAGAGTGCAGCGCCGGCGATGATCGGCAGAGCGGCCATGAACGAGTACTTGGCCACCGCCTCGCGTGAGAGGCCGGTGGCGCGGCCGGCGGTCATCGTGGCGCCGGAACGCGAGACGCCCGGGATGAGCGCGACGGCCTGCGCGAGACCGATCAGCAGCGCCCGCAGCCAGTTCATCTTCTCGAGCGGCTGGGCGCGCGTCGTGTAGTGGTCGACGGCCCACAGTAGGACGCCGAAGAGGATGAGCGCGAGCCCGACCACGAGCGGTGCCCAGTGGAAGTCCGCCGGGGACGAGTAGATCTCGATCTTCTTGTCGAGGAGCACGCCGAAGATCGCGCCCGGGACCGAGGTCAGGAGCAGGAAGCCGACGAAGCGCAGGGCCGGACGGTGGCGCGCCACCGCATCCGTGACGAGCTTCCGCCAGTCCGACCACAGCGCGATCAGGATGGCGACCGCGCTGCCCGCGTGCAGCGCGATGTCGAATGCCTGGGCGGCCTGCGCGTTCGCGAGGAAGGCGTAGGAGCCCTGGATGCCGAAGACCCACGGGACGAGCTTCAGGTGCGCGGTCGACGAGATCGGCAGGAACTCGGCGACCCCCTGCACGATCCCGAGGATGGCCGCCCAGAGATGCCCCACGCTAGACCTCCATGATGACGGGGATGATCATCGGGCGGCGGCGCAGCGTCTCCCACACGAACTGGGAGACGGCCTCGCGGACCGCCCGCTGGATGATGCTGTGGTCGGTGACGCCTTCCTTCTCCATGCGCTTGAGCGCCTTGTTGATGCGGGCGCGCGCCTGGTCCATGACCTCGACCGACTCCGCTACAGGAAGGCCCCGCATCACGAGCTCCGGGTCCCCGATGAACTTGCGGGTGCGGCCGTCGATGGCGACCACGACGGTCGCGATGCCGTCGGAGGAGAGCTGCTGGCGGTCGCGCAGCACCACGTCGCCGACATCGCCGACGTTGAGCCCGTCGACGTAGACCACGCCCGAGTCCTTGATGTGCTCGGCGATCTTCGCGCTGTCGGCGGTGAGCTCGAGGACGTCGCCGTTCTCGAGAGCGAAGATGTTGCGCTCCGGGATCCCGACGGCCTCGGCCAGACGGCTGTGCGCGACGAGGTGCCGCGTCTCGCCGTGGACCGGCATGAAGTACTTGGGACGCACCATCGCCAGCATGAGCTTGAGCTCCTCAGCCGACGCGTGCCCGGAGACGTGCACCAGCGCGTTGCCCTTGTGCACCACCCGCGCGCCGAGCCTGGTCAGGTCGTTGATGATCCTGGACACGGCCGTCTCGTTGCCAGGCACCAGCGACGAGGCCAGCACCACGGTGTCGCCCTCGGCGATCCTGATCGGGTGGTCCCGGCCGGCCATCCTGGACAGCGCCGACATCGGCTCGCCCTGCG
>PKWR01000175.1 GCA_003133285.1 Coriobacteriia bacterium | reverse complement strand
CCTTCCTGGTACTCGAGTTCGGCCACCGCCGTGACGATCGCGCACGCCACTGCGGCGTCGATCTTCTTTGATTCCTCAACCTTCGTGAGGCGAGGACCGTACGCCGTGGGCTCCTGCCCGGCATTCAGCACGTGCTCACGCAGCGGCTTCGCGCCTCCGTGGTTCGCCCTCCCTGACTGCACGACGGCCCACATGATGTCGTAGGCGCGCGCCATCTTCTCGGCAGTCTGTCGGTAGACTTCCACGGGCACGCCGTGGGAGTTGGCGAGCTCCAGCATCTCGAGCACGAAATAGTTCGGGTCGCAGGCCATGCGCTCGATGTTGTACGTCTGCACGATCTCGAGCGTGGTCGCCATGACCAGCTGCCGGTCGATCGGCTCCCCGTCTTCCGACTTGATGATCCACGCGACCCAGTTGTGGAAGCCGTCGGCGTCGACCTGATCGAGCACCAGCGCGGTCGTGTCGCGCGAGAACGACGCGTCGGCGCCGAGGAAGGACGGGGTGTCCGGGTCGATGACCGGCAGACCCGACAGCGCGTCCCATGACTTCGCGTCGAAGGCCACCATCTTGCCGGTCGACGGGAATCGGTTCAGGTGATACCGCTCGAAGTCCCACGGCGGCTGCTTGTGCGCCTCGACCAGCGCGGCGTCGGAGATCCACGGCATCGGGTTCGCCTTGCGCCACACCTTCGGGTCGTTCGCGTCGTCGCCATCGTCGGCCCCGCACCAGTAGACGTGCGCGGACTTGTCCGTCTTCCACTTGGCGATGAGGTCCCACAGCGGGCCCTTGCGCACGGGTCCGGCCGTCGACAAGACGATGACCAGCGCCTGGGAGTCCCAGTTACCAACCATGCCGGACGTCATGGCGTTCAGCACGTGATCATTCTTGTGCACGTGGTACTCGTCGACCACGACCACGTCCGCATGCTTCGACTGCACGGACTTCTCGTCGCCCGGGAGCACTTGGAAGAACGCCTTCGTCTCCTTGATGATGATCTTGTCCGCCTGGACCTCGCACGCCCGTCGCAACATCGGGTCGTGTAGCACCATCGTGCGGACCTTGTCGAACACCGCGCGCGCCTGCTCCTTGTTGCGAGCGATGAAGTAGTACTGGCCCTTGTACTTCGGCCACAGGAACGCGATCGCGAGGATGATGACCGACGCGATCTCGGACTTCGCGCCGTCACGGGGCAGACCGATGAGCACCTTCTTGACGAGCCGACGCCCGCGCCTGTCCACGTTCGCGAAGATTGGTTTGATGATGTTCTCGAGTTGGAACCCGGCGAACTCGATCGCCTCGAACGCAACGCCGTTCGGGGGCAGCTCGCCGTCCACGTGGATGAGATGCTTCCGGGCGAACGCTGCCACAAGGCGGACGAAGTGCATCCCGGCGTCCGGGTAGTGCGCGCGCCGCGCCGTGCTGACGTTGTTGACGCCCGAACGCGGCGTCGACTTAGCCCGCGTCTTGATGGCCGCTCCAGCCGCGCTCACTTCTTCGCCCTTAGTGCCTTGGAGGCTGGCTTGCCAGACACCACGAGCGCCGCGTCCTCGGCTGCGAGGCCCGCCTCGAGGTCGTCACGGATCCCGAGCGCGATCGACGCGGTAGCGGCCTGCATGAGGTTGCCGCGGATGCGCGCCAGGGGAGTGAGCGCGAGCTCGCCCGCGAGCAGGCGCACGACGTTGGACGCCTCGCGGTGCAGCTTGCACGCCGGATTCGCCTTCAGCTTCCAGCCGACCATCTCTTCGGCCTGCAGTTCAGCACTCCAGGCGACGATCGGCTCCTTCATCATCGCGCCGAACTCCTGGATGGACGCCTCGCACTCGATGGCGATCGCCACCTCCACGGCGTAGTTGCGCAGCTGGAAGAGATCCGGCTCGCGAAGGTGCCCCAGCACGGCCATGTCGGTGACACAGATCGACCAGACCTCACGGGCCAGCGGGGGCATGTCCTCGGGCGGGGACGCCGTGACGAGCCGACGCTCAACCGGGAGTACTTCGATCGCGCTGCCTTCTCCGACTCCGCCGCGGTGCCCCGCGCGCTCGTCGTCGGGAACAGGAGTGCGCCCGCCGCGGCTCATCGGTCCCACCCGGGGAAGTTGCGGGCCAGCGCCTCAGCGATCGCGGTGTAGGTCAGCTCGCAGCCGGCGGCCAGGCGCGGATTCGCTTCCTCGATCGACAGCCGGCGGAAGGACCCGGCGAGGTTCGCAGCCTCGAGGACGGCCTGACTCAGTTCCGAGACGTGATCAGGCGCGGCGACGTGCAGCTCGCCGTCGATCGCCGGGATCCAGTGAGCATTGAGCTGGCGCGACCGGCGCGCGCGGGTCCGACACGCAGGCGACCAGTAGAGACGCGGACGGCCGCGGCCTCCGGTCTCATCCGGCAGGTCGCGGCCGCAGCCGCATGCACACTTCCGCTGGGTTCCCATGCGCCCAGCATCGTTTTCGTGTCAGCCGAAACGCCTTTCCGTGTCGCTCCCGCGCCGGTCCCTCGAAACTCCCAGTTTCGGGCGCGTCTTTATTGTTGGGCATGCAGGGTCGCTGTCTTTCGCGCCCCAAGAATTCGGGGTCCATACCCCCCTTGGTATCGTCGGTGCCACTACGCCGCGCCGATGACACGGTCGCCTTTCTTGCCGTTGCACGAAAGGTGAGACGCCTGCACGTTGCTCATCGCGTGCGGTCCTCCCTTGCGCGGAGGGATGACATGGTCGATCGACGCAGACTCGGACGTGGTCCCAGGGAGCGCGTCTCTGTCGATTGCATCGCCGCAGATCTGACACGCCCACTGATCGCGTTCGTACACGGCAGGTCTGTCCACCCATTCGTACGGGACACCTGCGCGTCGTGCCCTCGCATACTGAACACGGTTCCACCTGACCTCGACCTCTGGTGGTTGGCAGTCCTCGCATAGGTGCTTGTACTTGCCGACCTCAACGCCGCAGCGTTCGCACGTCCTGCCCTTCGCCTCGCCGTAGTACCCAGCAGGCAGGCGCGTGTACTGCCCGTGGAGCACCTCACATGACAGCGGCTGCCCCATGTTCATCCTGCGCATGATCTGCCCACACAGGCGACCACACGTGCGCTGGTCGGCATACGTTGCGGTGTACGTCTCGCCGCACACGTCGCAGGTGCGCGTCCCGAATCCCTTGGTCAGATAGCGCGTCTGCCGCTTGGCGGGATCGTACTGCCGAACGCCCTTCGCCTTGTTCCTGCACGAGGGCGAGCAGTAGCGCAGTTGCTTCCCCATGATCGGTGCGCCGCAATGGGCACAACTGACGCCTGCCTCAGGCTGTGACATATCGGGACTCCTACTCGGTCTCGGTCGCGATCCCGGCTGTTCGTGCAGCGCGGGATCCTTCTTGTTCCGAGTGTGGAATCCGTGTCAGTCAAAGGGCCGTCTTACCCTGCGTGCCGGACTAGTCGTGCGTCCGCTCCGTCGATATGAGCACGTCAGCGTCGCACCCTGGGCAGTGCATCCGCACGCGATTGCCCTCGTGCAGTTCGATGCGCCAGCCGTTGCCGTGCCCTGTCCGCATGCCATGCAGCAGCGCGTACGCGAGCGCGATCGTCCACCTGTAGCCGTGCGTCTTGATGCGCAGTCCATGGCGTGCGAGTTCGCGGTCGATCGCGGCAAGGCGTTCCTCTTCGGGTGTCACTGTCCCGCCCTCTCTCGTCTGTCCTGTGCCGTCTTCGAGTGGTGACACGGCAGGCATCGCACGCGTCCCGTGTGCACGTCCAGGTCCCCGTGCACGTGGTCGTACTCCCACCGTACGCCGTCTGGGTGCAGCCTGCCCTTGAGCTTCATGCCGCACGACTCGCACAGCCCACGTGCCATGACGTAGCGGCGTGCCCTCGTTGCGCGATACTCGGGTGTCTGGTACTCGGCGCGATGCGGTTGCCTCTCCAGGCGCTCGGCCTCGGTCTGAGGACGTGTGCCGTACAGGGGCGCGCACTTGGGGCAGTACGCGGCGCCGTCCTCGTTGCGCGTGCCACAGTGCCCACAAGAGGACGGGAACAGAGCGCGCCTACTCGGCCTCGGCATCGCTCACCGCCCGTCTCGCCCTGGATACGCGCTGCTGTGCGACCCACTGCTGCTTCTTGACTTCGTACGCGTCCGCGGCGTCGTTCAGGTGCTCGATCAGCAGCGCCTTGTGGCAGGCGACGCACAGTCCGGTGTCGCGTACGGTCGCAGGTCGCTTGCTGCATGACGGGCACAGCGTGAGCTCGCCATGAGCATCAGCGATGACGTTGCGTGCGACCGTGGCCATGTCGATGCGCCCGGATCGGACCAGATCCGCGGCCTTGCCCACGTCCCCGATGCGCATGGACGCCGGAAGGGCCATGCGCCGGCCCGCGTACGACCCCTTGCGCCGAAGCGAGAGGCGAAGGTCGTACGCCTTGTGGTAGATCGCGCTCATCGTGAGCGGCGCAACCTCGGGCCGCGTGATGGCGCGATTCTCGTTGAGGATGAACAGCAGCGCCTTGGCACCGAGCCGTCCATTGGCGCGCAAAACCTTGATCTCTCCCATCGTCCAGCCGTGCGGTTTTCCCTGTTCAGTTTTCCCCTTCAGCTTCACGACTGCTCCCCGTCGTCGGTCATCGCTTCGAGGGCGGCGACCATAGACGTGCGCCGCATGAATTCTTCGTACAGGTCACACGTCGCGGACGCGGTCGAGGCGCTGAACGTGACCATCGGCAGTCCGGTCGCGGGATCGTAGACGGTGATGCTCTGCGGGTCGCTCATGCTGTCACCGCCTTGTGGTCGATCATGCGGCATCGGATGAACGTCGCGAGCTCGTCGAGGCACGAAGCGTCGAACAGCGTGTGAGGCTGAGGCGTGACCACGTAGCGCCTCCACGGCCCATGCCACGAGATGATCGCCAGCAGGGAGTCATCGCTGCGACTGCGGACCTCCCAACGCTTGGTCTTCCCGCTGTCGCTCGTGCCGTACAGCACGAAGCAGAGGTGCTCGCTCATGCCGTGACCGCCGTCTTCGTTGCCAGCGCGCGGATCTGACCGTAGACGCGTTTCGGGTTGGTGATGAAGCCGTCCTGGGCCGCATACCCGATGCCGACGCAGGTCATCTGTGAGCCGAAGTCATGGACCCACCGCTTCGCCGAGAGGATTTCGTCAGCGGTCAGGTCGCGGTCATCATTGCCAAGCGCAAGCCGGAGCTTCGTCACATAGCATTCGATGGCGATGGTCGGATCATCAGCCTGTGGATAACTCCCGCGCTCTTTACGTGGAAGGTCAGAAAGCATTGAAGGTACGGGGGGTTGATCTGGGTCTTCTTCTACCTCTACCTCTACCTCTCCCTCTGCGTGACATGTCACAGCGTCACGCGTGACAGGGCGTGACAGGGGCGTGACATGCTCAATCTGCGTGACATCGCCCTTCTCGGCGTCAATCCGCGCCTGTTCGGCTTCGCGCTCGCGCTGCCGGCGCTTTCGCTCCCGCGCCATCTCGGTCGAGTCGGACGGCTTGCGATTCTGGCGCTTGTCGAACGCCTTGAACGCCCACCGACCGGCACCGGCTTCCACGATGATGTGCAGGTCCCGGAGCGCGTCGATCGTCGCGTCCAGCGCCTTCTGGCGGCCCTTGGCTACTTCCAGCGCGAGAGACCCGTCATCGGAGAATGTGCCGCGCTCGTCCTGCTCGGCGGCGTACAGCAGCAGGTTGAACCAGACGCGGTGTTGGGCGTCTGTGAGCCTGTCCAGCTTCTTGTCCGTGCGGGCTTCCACCCATAGCTTGATCCACGGCACACTCACGTTCGGTCGCCCCTCATGTGTCGCAGGTATATGGCGTCGGTATAGATGGTGGTCACGGTGCCGCCGCGTTCGAGCGCGACGCATTGGCCGAGCTTCCACGCATGGGCCTCGACCCCGTCAGCGTCCGTGATCGGCTCAAGCGGCCTCGCGTAGTGCAGGAGTGCCGCGAGGTGCCGTATCGCCCGTCCTCGCGCCCTGTACGCGTCCGGGTCGCTCTTCGGCATCGGGCCATGCGGACTGACGCGCTCGTGGTACTGCTCAGCCGCGTGCTGGCTGATGTTCAGGACGCTGAGGTCGACGGTGGACTTCACAGCGTCATCGTCCCCTGTCGCCACTCGTCCGCGACCGTGACCTTGACCGCATGGACGGACCCGCACGCGGCCTGGTCCGGGCGCCGCGTCAGGTGCCAGCGCGTGCCGCGGGGGTTGCAGTTCCACGACTCCGACTTGGTGCCGGCGGCGCGAGCGGGGACGAGGAAGCACACGCACTCGGAACAGGTCCGCGGCTTCTCGATCGGCGCGCTCATCGTCCGGCCTCCAGCGCGAGCTGTCCGCCACCGAGAGCCGCGCGTACCTGGCTCATGCGCTGCGGGTCGTCCAGCACGGCGGAGAGCGTGACGTCCGGCGCCACCTCGAGGAACGCGAGGAACACCTTCTCCGGCGTGAACAGTCCGGCGTCCATCGCGGCCAGCATCGTGTCGAGGTACCAGAACACGACGCGGAACAGCCGGCGCGTCTCCTGCGGATCCTCAGCGCGCACCGGGATGGCCATGAGGTAGTTGCGGGCGTTGACGCGGAAGCGGAGCGTGTACGACTCCGGCATGATCGTCCACTGGCTCGCCTCGGCGCGGTACTTCGTCAGCACGCCTTGCACGTCGAACATCGACTTCTCCGGCGCGATCGTCGTCGTGCCGAACCGCTTGCCCTCGGACGCGCTCGGCGCTTTGCGGCGGGTCATGACGCCACCGTCCCGATCGCGTCGAGCGGGGCATAGAGGGGATTCTCGCGCTCCGATAGCAGCCGAGCGCGGGGCGTCGCCATGAGCCGGTACGTCTGAGCGAGAGAGAACCTGCGACGGCTCGTCATGGCTGCACCACCTTCGCGCGCTTGCGATGCTCCGTCAGTTCGCGGCTCAGCTTGCGCGAGACTTCCGATGCCGTGGCGATGTCCATCTCCAGCCGCAGGCCCTCGCGACGGGCCCCTGAGTTGGGCACATGGACGACCACGAACGGCTCCGAGTCGTGCTGTGAGTAGACTTCGATCCGACCCGGCTCAGAGAGGTAGCCGCTCGTTTCGCAGCCGCCTCCGCTGTACTCGACAAGGGCGTACGGCTTCTTGGTGCTCATGACGCGTCCTCGCAGTCTTCGGAGCGCCCGCAGTTCTCGCAGTCGTCGTCGCACTCCTCGTCGTCAGCGGAGGTCGTCTTCGGCTTGAGCGACACAACACACTCGTCGTAGTAGGTGCGCTCCTGCTTCGACGGCTCGTAGCCCTCCGTCATGAGCAGCTCGATGTACGCCTTCGTGCGAACCGCGCCGCCGCTCGGGATGTAGCCACCGCGCATGTCCTGCTCGACGTAGCAGGAGGCGAGGATCGCGAGCATCGCCGGCGTGCTCTTCTCGCTCGGGATCCCGGCCGCGCTTCCCCAGGCTTCCTCGAACGCCTTTCCGACCTGGTGGTAGTAGGGCCCGGTGACGAGCACGCCGAACGCCCAGGGAAGCACCCCGGTCGGCAACTTCGCAGCGCGGAACGTCTTGCGCGCGAACGCGACACGCACGGCGCGGGCGGTCTCCCACGCCTCCTTGAACTTCTCGCGCTCTGCGGCCTCCTTGGCGCGCTTGGCGTCGGCCTTCGTGTTGGCGACGGCGGCGTGACCGTTCTTGACGCTGTCGGTGCAGACGTAGATGACCTTGCCGTCGCCGTACGTCTCGATGATCGCGGCGTGGCCGGGGCACGAGACGTGGTCCTCGGGCGTGATGCCGAGCGCGACCAGTTCACGCTGCTGGTGCATGTAGTCGCGCCTGACGAGCTTCACGCCGGCCGCCTTGATCGGGGCCGCGATCTCGTCGTAGCGCACCTTCTCGGTCGCGTTGCGGCGCTCGCCCTGGACCACGTACGCGAACCCGCCGGTGCCGATTGCCTTGGTCAGCGCCTTCAGCGCCTTCTTGTTGTCGGCGAACTCCGCGAGCGCGTACGCCTCGTCGAGCGTGGCCTGAACCGCGACCTCCTTCAGCGCGTCGGGCATGGCCGCGACTTTGACCGACTGCGCGACCCGCTCCGCGCTCCTGCCGATGGCCGTACTCGGCTCCTTCCAGCCGACGTTGAGCATCGTCTGGATCCCGTTCGCCTCTTCGACTGCGGTCAGGTCGCGGCGCACGGTGTTCTCGGCCAGCAGCATCCCGGCCTCGATGCGGGCGTCCATGGAGCCGTGAACGATGGCGGGGATGGTGACGAGCCCGGCCAGCTTGGCGGCCTCCACGCGACGGTGGCCGGCCATCAGCGTGAACGTGTCGTTGTCGCTGATCCGGACGACGACGGGCTCGATGAGGCCGATCGCCTTGATGGAGTCGACCAGCGTCGTGAGGTCGCCGGAGTCGTCGCGATGCTGCAGGGGATTCGGGACGATCTTGTCGACGCGGATGTCCTCGAGGATGCTCACGCCGCCACCTCCGCTGCATTCTCCGCGGCCTCGATCGCCGGGAAGATGAACGATGCGGCGAATCCTGCGGCGTCGTCACCGAGCTTGTCGCGGAGCGCGAGCATCATCAGCTCGACGCGTAGCTCCATGACCTCCGCGAGGGCCATGGCGAGCTGGGCGCGCACAGTGACGGCCTCCGCGAACTCGTCAGCCTCGTGCTCAAGCTCGGCGTCGCGGATGACCGCAGGGATGTCGAGCACGTACGCCAGCGCGGCCCGCTTACTGGCGTCGTCGCCCATGGCTGCGGCTTCGTTGATGCGCGCCGCGGCCTCTGCGACCATCTCGCCGCGTGCGTAGTCGGCCGCCGTGATGCATTCGTCGACCGACGGCGGCCATTCGACGACGGCGCCTGCCCGGCACGCGCCACTCAGCTCCCGGAGCGGGCACAGCGGGATGCGGCTCATGTTGCAGCATGTGCCGAGGGACCCCGGCAGCGTGGTCAGGTTCACACGCAGGGGAGCGTCGACCCCGATTGAGGCCTTGCAGGACACCGGCACGGTCGGCGTCAGAGTCGCGGAACCGTCAACAGCGACGCCGGTTGAGACTTCGCCGATAGTTGGCGCGTCGTCGTGCCGGATAGCCTCCGGAATCGCCGACGCCGCCGTCACGGGCGTCACGGGCGCGGCCACGGTACGCTTCAGGCTCACGCCCACCCTGCACGCGCGCTGCTGGATGGCGTTTGGAGTACGACCGAGGCGCTCTGCGACGGCAGCGATGCCCTCGTGCGCGAACTCACGCAGCAGGGCGTCCTCTTCGGGGGTCCACTTACCGGGAACGTCATTGTTCTTGGTCATGCTCATATCCTCTCGAGTAGGTGTGGCAGTGATGGCGCGCGGGATCCGCTTCTTGCACGCTCCCGCGTACCCGTCCTTGCGGATGCCGCGGATGGTGCAGTCGGAGTGCGTCGCGGTCGGGTCCGCGTAGCCGGTGCAGGACTTGCAGCGCAGGAGCGCCGCCCCGTTGCCCGAGAGCAGCGGCTCCCACGCGGACTGCGGGATGACGGCGATGCTGCTGCGTTCGTATCCCATGCTCACGTTCGGATCCTTTCTGAAATCGAGGGAGGGGCGGACCGGGAAGCGGCGGGGGGAGCCGCGTCGACTGGGGGGTGTCGCCCGATCCGCCCCAGGGGGTGGGCTATGACTTGAGCAACGCGTCCAGCCACGAGCACGTGATCCTGAACCGCTTGAAAACTAGGTAGGCGGTAGTTGCGCTGGTGAAAACAGCGGTCGCGAAGACGATGATGGTGTCGGGCGTCAGGTGGATCCCGGCCACGAGCGGGGCCAGGACGCCGACCAGCAGCGAGAGCACGGCGGCGATCCATCCGCGTTCGGGGCCGGTCGCCTTCGAGTCCGCGAGCTTGTTGGCGATGAACGGGAGCAGGACCGCGAACACGGCCGGCCAGTAATGCACGAGCAGGTTCCACAGCGCGGTGAGCCAAGCCATGAGGTGCCTCCAACGGAAGTGGGAACAGGAACACGCTACGGACGGGTGGCATCGCCTCCCCGTGCCGGCTTCGCAGGCTTCGGCTCGAAGGCGACCGCCCGGCCGCCTGACGAAATCGTGATTGAGGATCCGGAGGCGGTCGCGATCTGCTGCATCTTCCGGCGAAACTCGGCCATGATCTCGTCGACGCTCTTCTTGCGGCTCACGACACACCGCCCCTGCGCTGGTGCCGGAGCACGAAGCCGTGGCGCTCGTCGCCCAGCTCGGGACACTCGGCAATGAGCATGTCGACGAGGTACGAGCTCATGTTGTGATTGACTTTGTACGCACGCGCACCGCGCTTGATCCACGGACGCTTGCGGAGCAGATAGAGGTACCCGTGCAAGGCCGGGCGCGTTCCCTCGGCCATGTCGCGCTTGGCCCAGCGGATGAGCAGACCCCACGCCTCGGGGTTGTCCGCGACGAACTGGCGCGCCTCGAACGCGGGATCCGTGCGCCCGGACTTGGCCGGCGCGTCGAAGTCGAGCGTCATGGTGTCGGCGCCGGTCACGAGGGCTTCACCGGCGCGTCCAGCAGCCGCAACGTGACCAGCACGCGCGACGTGTCCCCGTACTGCTTCGTGGAGGTGAGCGCGATGATCTGCCGGTCGTCGACGTACGCGACGCCGTTCAGGGAATCGGCAACTGTCTTCGCGAGATTGTCGACGTCTTTCTGATTCGTGCAAGGCCACAGGCCAGCCACGGCCAACGAACGCTTCCAGCGGGGCCAACTGACCGGCGCCTGGAACACGGATGCCACAGCGAGTTCTACGGGGCCCTGATGCGGCTTCGTCTTCGGGTACGCGACTCGGAACGCTGCGCAGATGGAGGACTCGGCGCGGGCCGTCTGCGGAGGCGTGTACGTCTGCATCCCACGACGGCCAGCACGCTGCCAGGAGACGGGCATGATGCGCGCGCTGAAGGTGAGCGTGCGGGTCACAGCGTCGCCGCCCACGCACGCCGTATAGCCGCACGTCCACCGATGTGCAGCGCCTTCACGAAGCGGTACACGCTGCCGCGCCCGCTCCTGCGGAAGTCGGCGTAGTGGATGCCCGCGAGTGTGGTGTGGTGCGTCCAGCCGATCCCGAACTGCATCAGGCCGAAGCATCCGTTGATGTGCCCCGTGTTCGTGTTGCCCCTCGACTCGCCGTAGATGATGTGCAGGCCGTTGGTGACGGCCCAGCGCGTGTCGGCGGCCGAGAGTCGGTAGAAGTGAGCGGCCGCGCGAATCGTCGGCTCCCAACGCGTCACCTTGGCGGGGTAGCCATGCGCGGCGAGCGGGTGGACGAGCATTTCGCAGAAGCCGAGCGCGATCGTGAGTGCGGCGACGGCTACGAGCCAGGCGAACGGTCCTATCCATGTGCGGGAGCGAGTCATATGCGACTCCCCTCCGTCGGGTTGCCACGGCGCCTGCCGTGACCTGTACGTGCGCGCGCTCACTTGGAGTGCCTCGGCCGATACGCCGGGCGCTTGCCGTGCGGCGGGTTCTTCGGGTCGATGACGTCGCACTCCGGCTGGTAGCCCCCATGCTTGCGGGCATAGGTGTGCGACGGGCCCATGGAGTCGGCACGAGCGGCTGCCGCGAGAACGGCCATGGTGATGCCGCCGGCGACGAACCCCGCGAAGGCACCGACCATCATGCCGAGCAGCAGCGGGTTCACGACGCCACCGCCTTGCGAGCGGCCCTGAGCCAGTCGGCTGCCTTGTCGCCGGGGTAGTTCGTTCCAGGGACCAGCGTGTTGGTGAAGGTCAGCTTCGAGGCCAGCCACGCGCTCACCTCGCGCTCGGCCTCGTACGGGTTGTCGTCGTAGTGACGCGTGCAGGTGGCTGTGCACACTCCGTCGGCGTCGGGCTCGCTCACCTCGAGCGTGAGCAGGTTGCAATCGTCGTCGCGCGTCATGAGCTCACGCAACAGCACGTCATCGAAACGGATCAGCGACGTGCCGGGGATGTGCCTCATGACTGCACCTTGCGGATGGTCCCGGTGAGACCCAGCGCGCGGATGCTCCCGACGATGGAGTCGCGCTGCGCCTCGGTGCAGGAGACGGTGAACGTGAAGGTCGAGCACCCAGCTACGAGTTCGGCGATTCCTTCGGTGATCTCCTCGGCCTTGGCGCGCTCTACCTCATCGGCGAGCGCGGGTTCGGGGGCGACGACCGGCTTGGCTTGCTGCGCCGCGATCTCGGTCTTTTCCGCCTCGAAGCGGCGGGTGCGCTCTTCTCGGTCGTCGAGCTCCTTGCTGCGCGCGATCGCGGCGCTCATGTCGAGCGTGGCGAGGTAGGCCGTCTTGGCGTCGACGGGATGCGACAGGTTGAGGCTGTCGAGCGTGGCCTCTTCCTTCGCGATGCGCTCCACGATGTGTTCGATGTCGGCGAACGCGGTCATGAGGTCGCACGTCTTGTTCGCCCACGACGCGGCTTCGATACGCTCGAAGGGGACGGCGTTGGCGAGGATTCCCGCGTACTCCTCCCAGTGCTTGACGAGCTCGGCGCGCTTGGAGACGCGCTCCCGCTCCTCGAATGCCTTGACCTGCGCGTCGATCGCGGCGGACGCGGCCTCGATGGGCGCCTCCAGCTCCTTGATCCGCATGTCGAGCTTCTCGACCGGCGCCATGTACGACCGCTTGACCTCGCGGAAACGCTGCGTGAGCGAGGTCGCCAGGCTGTTCAGGTAGGCGCGGTCCTTCTTCGCCTGGCCGACGTAGTCCTCGGTGACGACGAGGCCCTTGTAGTCGGCGACCAGACTTTCGATGTGAGCCTTGACGGCCTCGAAGTTGCCCTCGATCGTGAGCCCCGGCTGCATCTTGGTGATGACGAGCTCGGTCGCTTCCGGCTCAACGATCTCGGCGGCGATGGTGGATGACTTGCCCATGGTTCCCCCTTTCTAGAACGGGATGTCTTCGGAGTCGTCGCCGGGGACCGGCGCGGGCTCGGATTCCGGCTCGGGAGCGGACTCGGGTTCCGGTTCGGGCGCCGGCTTCTTGTCCGCCTGCTTCTGCTTGAGCGTCTCGATCAGCGCGGATGCGTCAGCCTTCGCCAGGTCGCCGACGTGGTCGATGCCCTTGCTGCGCTTCAGCGATGCGTGGAGGTACTCGTCAGACCAGCCGAGCTCGTGCGCGATGGCGTAGATGGCCTTCTGCTGGCCTTCGGTAAGCTTGCCGGGGGCGGTCGCCGGCGTGGCGGCCTTGGCCGCGGGGCGCGCGTCCGTCGAGTTGGTGGCGGCGTTGCCGTCGTCGTCCTCGTCCGGAGAGATCCCGAGCGCGGGCGCGAGGGAGTAGCGGCGGGCGTACGTGATGGCGCTGCCGGCGGTCTGCGGCGTGGCACCGGCGGGCAGCATCATCACGTCCGACTCGATGAACTCGCCGCTCGAGTGCATGACGAGCGTCGTGCAGATGATGTTGGCGCCGTCAGACGCGACCGACTGCACGTAGGACAGGCCGTTGGCGGCGAGCGGCGCGCGGACGGCGTCGATGATGTCGGAGAGGTCGGCGTACTTGTACGAGTAGGATCCGCCGCTCTTCATCGGCACAGTCGCGGTGCGCTTCTTCGGGATCGCCGGGACGGCCGCTTGGAACTTGGAGAGCGCCTCTGCGATCGCGGCGATGGAGTCGGAGGTCCTCACGACGTTTCCTCCTGGACCAGCACGCCATCGCGCTCCATCCACGGCCCTTCACCCGGCTCCGGCCGTGACGCGTCGCCGTCCCCGCGCGCCCACGCCTCGTACGCCGCGACCTCTTCCGGGAACGCCGCGATGAGGCGCGCGCGGTTCGTTTCGTCGGCATGCGGCAGGAGCGTGTCGAGTGCGCGCAGCAGGTCCGCGGTGAACCAGGTGCCGTAACCGTGGACGATCTCGCCGACGTGGCGCCGGTCGTAGTCGCTGATGCTCACAGCGCCACCTGCCCGGATGCGAACGCGGCCTTGCACTCGGCCTCGTGCGGGCACTCGAACACGACGTTGTCGATGTCCGGGTCGATGAGTGAGCACCACGCCTCGCCGCAGTCGGTGTCGAACGGCTCCGGAGCGACGAACGCGGCGAGGGCCGGCAGCTCGTGGTCGTGGATGCTCATGAGGCGTCGCCGGACTCGCGCCGATTCTCTGTCACCTTCGCGCACAGAACCTCGACATCGACGCGGGAGTACACGGTGTGGCCGATGAACTCACGCCCAAGGCTGTGCCGCTTGAGGTAGTTGTAGGCCGAGGTACGCAAGAGGCCGCATTCCATGAGCATGGAAACGGCCTCTCGCTGCGGAATCAGGGACTCAAGCATGGGATGGTCGCCTTCCGGTCGACGGTGGTTTAGTCCCCGTCACGTACGGGGATAGTGACACCGTACAACGAAGGGGGGAGTCCATGCAAGGGGCAATCGCAAAGAAGTTGCGGCGTGTTATGATGCTGTCACGTTCGCAACGACGGAAGGTGACACCAGTGGCGGAGAACGGACGCAAGAAGCAGCGGACGGCGGTCCCGCAGACGGTTCGGCGTGACCACTTCGATGCCGTCGTGGCCGCGATCCGGGAGCCGTACCGCACGATGATGCTGCTCCAGTGGGCGGTCGGGTTGCGACCAGGGGAAGCGTGCCGGATGCGACTGCGGGACATCGACGTGGAGACCGGCGACCTTACGACCCCGCGTGACGGCAAGACGGGGGAGCGGAAGCTGGCCTTCGACACGGAGGGACTGTGCGCGGAGGCGTTACGGACGTGGATAGCGAAGCGTCCAGCGGGTGCGTACCTGTTCGGGGGCACGAAGGCGATCAGGCGCAACACGTACTACATGTCGGTCCTGCGCACCTGCGACAAGCTCGGCATCCCGCGGATCAAGCCATACGCGCTGCGACATACCTACGCGACCGACCTCATGCACCAGCGCGAGGCCATCGCGGACATCGCCGCCGCGCTCGGGCACAGGAACGTGCTTACTACGGCTCAGTATTATTTACACAGTAACCCCGAGACTATGAGGCGCATGAACGCAGGACGATAGGCACGGACTCCCCGCATCCCGCAGATTGCGGCGACGGGGAGCGAAGAAGGGGGAGTCATGGAAGAGAGCAAGTCGGCACCGGCACCGAAGGCTAAGAAGCCGCTGCACAAGCGCGTGTGGGTGTGGGTAGTCGGGGTGATCGTGTTGCTGGGCATTATCGGCGCCATGCAGGGCACGCCGCCGGATACTGCCCCTGTAGCTCAGAGCGCGCCGGCTGCTCAGGCTCCGGCGGCGCCGCCCGCGTCCGCTGCTGTAGATGGTCCCGCGCTCGCGGCGTCTGCTCAGGCCGCAGCAGGGTCCGTGCTCATGCCGTTGAAGGAGCTGCTGGGACGCGAGCCGATCCGGTCTGTGACTGCCGACCCCGACGGGCTGGTCATGATCACTCTGAGCTTCACGAAGGCGTTCTACGTCGGTGATTCCGGGACTGGGCAGCAAGGCGCGTCGGATCTCGCTGCGGGTATCGCGAGCGCCGTCTTCAAGAGTGCTCCCGCGGCCACCAGAGTGACCGTGTTTGACGCGGACAACACAGTCCTCGGCGGTTTCAACAAGACGGATCTCGCAAAGTAGCCGCAGCCTAGCGAACGGCCCGGTGCGCGGGGGCGTCGCGTGCCGGGCCGTTCTAGGCTTTCACCGGACGCGTCCGCCCAGGGGGCCGTCTCAGTCCGTGCCGCCGACCTTCACGCGCGCTGCCTTGTGCGTGCGCGGCTTGCTCTCCACCGTCTCCGGCAGCACACGGTTGCTGCAGTCCCACGCGACCGCGCAGATGCCCGCATTGGCGACGGCGGTGGCGAACACGGTCATGGCGAACTCGTAGCCCTGCTTCTGGCCCTCGAGCGCAGCCTCCAGGTCATCGAGGCGTCGGCCTGAATCCACGTGAGCCACTTTGAGTTCGGTGATCTCGCCCTCCTGCGCGGCGATTCGCCCGTTCTGCGAGTCGATCGTGACGCGGTAGTTGTCCATCGCCGCCTTGTTGAGCGCGATGTAGATGATGCCGATGATGGCGACGATACCCGCGACAACGGCGGCGACGTCCCGGATCATCATCCAGTCGATGCTCACTTCGCACCTACCTTCCGGACCCGCGTGCGCAGGATGAAGCCGCGCGTCGTGAGTGCCCACAGCACCGTGCCGCCGGGGATCGCGATGAGCTTGTCATCCTTGTGGACGGTCGCGAGCACCTTCGACTTGGTGTTCGCATTGAGCCGGATGAACGCCTCGGGGTACGTCACGACGCGGTTGGGCGTAGGCGTGATGACCTTCACCACGATCGGCGGCGGCGACGTGTCGGGGAAGCAGCCGAGGAACGCGGTGATCGCGGCGTCGTGCCGGTTGGTGAACGCGGCGCGGTCCTTGGCGCTGTCGATGAAGTCCAGCTCCACGAGGCGGTCGAAGCCGTGGTTGAGCACGGACAGGTGCGCGGTCCGCTTCGTGCCGCGGTACGGGAGCACGAGCGCGGCCGCGATGGCGCGCCCCATCTTGTCCGAGCGCGCGTACGACTTCGGCCCCGCCAGCAGCGGGGTCCACACCTCGACGCCGGTCCCGCCGCCTGCGTTCATATGCCAGCTCGTCGCGTCGGCGGAGGCGACGGCTGTGCGCGACGCGAGCGGCTTGTCGTGACTGATCGTGACGATGGCGCCCAGCGCCTTCGCCTTGGCCGCGAGAGTCGCTACGAAGGATTCCACCTCCTTGTGTTCCTGCTCCCCGCCACTCGTCGCTCCGGGGTCGTAGACGCCCGCGCCGGTGTTGCCCAGCCCGTGCCCGATGTCGAACTCAAGTGGCTGCTTCCACAGTTTCAGTGTCGTCATGGCGGTGCCTCCGTCTCGGGTGAGCTTGCCCTCGTGCCCATGGTCGGGCCGCTGTCAGCGCGCCTAGGCAGCCGGGAACGAGATAGTGTCGAGCGACAGGTAGGCGTTGGTGCCGCCGCTGTGGTAGCCGTTGACGGACACCGCGCCGCTCGTGGCGATGTCCACGCGCGCCATGGCCGGGCCGCCGCACGGACACAGGAGTACGAGCGCCACCGCGGGCCTCGAACCCTCGGGCAGCATGCAGATGGTCGTGCCCGCGGTGCCGTCTTTGATGAGTCCGCGCAGGTGCACGATGCCGCAGCCGTCCTTCATGGACGCCGGGTTCACTCCCGTCGTGTAGTCGACCCATGAGTTGTAGAGCGCGAGGTCCGCCCAGTTCGCAAGGGGCGTGATAGAGCCTGCGACGAGGGCGCCGTGAACAGTCAGGTCTCCGTTCGCGTATGTGTAGCCGCTCCATAGGTTGATGCGCTCGCCGGACAGCTCTACGGCACCGATGCCGTTATCGAATGACGGGCTGCTGATGATGATCCGCCCCGTCACTCCGGACTCGCCGTGGCCGCCCGTCGTCGCGTATATGGCCGCATAGCCGCCCACCGATAGCTCGTGGGTCGAACCGGAGAACAGCGCGATGCGATTGCCAGCGTATGAGTCGTCCATGACGACCCGCGGACCCGTGGCCGCCGTCTGGAACCTGCCACCCGTGATGATCGGACTCGCTATCTCGACGTATGCCTTCAGGTAGTCGGCGGTGATGATGAACTGGTTCGGCGTCGACCACGAGCCGATGAGCACGTTCGCGTAGGTGCAGGTGGCGCGCGATACCCACAGGCAGTTCGTCACGCCGTCGGACAGCGCGACGGGCACGCCCGACCATCCCGAGGGGACGGGGCCGTTGCCGGTCGGCGCGGAGATGCCCGTACGCGCACCTTCCTTGTAAGCGACCGCGATGTAGTTGCCGTTGGTGCCGGCCGCGCCGTCCCAACCGTTCGTGCCGTTGGTGCCGTCCGCGCCGTTGGTGCCGACGAACAGTACGCCGGGTCCCCACGCACTGCGAGCGGTGATGTCCGCGTAGCTGGTGCCGGTACCGGACCGCTGGAAGTTGTCGCCGGTGTTCCATGGGGCGTCATGCCACGAGGCGTCGTCGCTGCTGTACTGGATGAACGCACTGTAGCCGGTGGGACCGGTGGAGCCGCCGGGCCCCTGCGGCCCCTGCGGACCATCAGCGCCACCCGGACCAGTCGCGCCACCCGGACCCTGCGGGCCGAGGATGCGCACGGCGGCGCTCCACGTTGCACCACCGTCGTTGCTGGAGCGGATGTAGACGTCGGCTCCGGTCGGAGTCGTGTACCAGTTCGTGCCGTCCTGCGAATACTGGACCTGCAGCAGCGGCGCGGCGGCTCCCGGAGCGCCCGTGAGCTGCACCGGAACCGACCACGAGCCGACGACGACACCTTGCGGATTCTTCGTCGCCTCGCTCATCCACAGCGGCGTGGTCCCGGACGGCGGCGAGCCGTACCACGGGGGCGACGCGGGGATGTTGCCGGTCGGGGCCGCAGGCTGCGTCGCGCCACGAGCGAACGTGTAGTCGACGTAGTAGCCCCACGGCGTCGTGTCGGTGGTCATCAGCGTCGCGATCGCCCACAGGTCGCGGCCGTCGGTGGCGAGCCACACCGCGAGGCCGGGCACGGGCATGACGCCGGTCGCGTAGCGGACACCGGAGACGGGCACGGTCGAACCCGCGATGGTGACGGTCAGCGTGCACTGGTCCGCTTCCACGGACACGATGGAGCCCTGCCGGAACCGCAGAGGATTGTCCTTGGGAGCGAACCGCGCCGGGAGGTTTCCGAGGTCCATCTACGCCACCGTCTTCCTGGCCGTCACGGACATGTTCGCGCTGTCGAGCGGGATGGTGAGCTGGTCGAGCATGTAGCGGGTGCGCGTGCCGTCGACGGCTACGAAGTCCAGCACGTCGAACGCCTCCAGCGCCGGGTTCGGGACCATCTCCCACATCCGCTGCTCGGTGCGTCCCTTGATGCGCCCGTACGTCGTCTGGGCCGCGCTGTCGACCTCGTCTTGCGTGACAAGCAGCGGCGACGAGTAGTTGTAGGGGATCTGGCCGAGCGGCCCGTAGCGGTACGTCGGCGAGGTCGGGTCCTCATCCCAGCACTCGCCCCGGACGGGGGTATCGACGCCGCTGCCCTCTGCTCTCGCGATCACGCCGTTGTAGAGCTGCGAGAGCAGCGCCACGCGATGGCTGTTGACGATGACGCCGGCCTCGCCGCCGCGGTACGTCATGCAGGGGTCGGCCGTCGCGGGGTCGGGCACGGGGCGAAGCTTCGCCACACCGTCGGCGTCGAAGTAGAGGTCGAGACCGGCCGTGGCCGCCAGCGCGCGCGCGTCCTTCCACGGGTCGGCCCCGCCGCCGTCCTGGAACAGCGCGAGGGAGCCGAGCAGCTTCCCCGTCTGTCCGAAGCCGATCGGGCACGCGGGCCAGCACGTCCGCAGTATCCCGGTGATCGCGTCGCCCACGTCGATACCGGCAGGGACGGCGTACGGGTCGGTCCAGCCGGCGCGGGTGATGCGCTTGCTCCGGTCGGCGGCGCTGATGGTGACCGAGCCGTCCATCCCCTCTTCGGGATCGGCGTCGATGACGAACACGCCCAGGGACGCGAGCTCGTCTCCGCCCGGCAGCGTCAGTCCGCGCCACGCCTGAATCTCGGCACCGGCGGCGGTGATCCACTCCCACACGTCCGGATCCGGCGCACAGGTCAGCGACAGCGATCGCAACACGCCGTCGCTCGTGCCGTCCATCGTCACGGATCCGCCGGTGACGCGCAGGTCGCCGAGGGTGTCGTCGCCCAGGAGCACGGACGCACGGATGACGGCTGTCTGGCAGCTCGCCGAGACCGCGTCCGTGAATGCTTCGGAGACGGGGTACATGCTACGGCTCCGAGACTTCGCGGTAGTCGAGGCGCACGCGCCGGCGCGCGTCTCCCGCGGGCCCGACCTCGGTCCACTTGCGCGCCGCGCTCCTGCCGCCGCCCGATGCCATGATGCGGATCCATCGGCCCCACCCGAACGGGGACTCGAGGAACATCGCGCCGCGGTAGGCCATGAGCGCCTGCAGAAGCGTCCACTCCGCGCCGTTGCGCGTCTCCATGTCGAACCCGCCGTCGATGCCGTTGAGCGCCATGCTCACGACGACCGGGTAGGTGCGGCCGGGGACGTTGAACTCGACCACGTCTTCGACCTGCTGGGAGTCAGGGTCCTTCAAGATGAGCGCACCGAGCATGTTCATGGCGGGAACGTCCGGCACCTTGAGGTTCCATCCCGCGCCTGCCAGTGTCCCGGAGACGGCGGCACTCGCCCACACGGTCGCGAGTTGCTGCCCCGAGACCGTCGCGGCGACCTGCGCCCGGTAGGTGAGCGCGACTCCTCGCGGCGCGGTGTAGTCGGCAAAGACGATCGGCG
>PKWR01000108.1 GCA_003133285.1 Coriobacteriia bacterium | reverse complement strand
GAAAGACCCGCGGACGGCCTCCTTGAAGGGGAAGGTGCCGCGGTCGCCGTGGCAGCTGTGGGCCGCCACCCGTTGACGGGGTCGACGCTTGATCGCGTGCGGACGGGCGCGCGTCCACGTAAGCGCTGCGCCCGACTTGATGAGGCGTCCCTCTCATCGGACAAGGAACGCGGCTTTACATAACACAAGCACCCGTCATGCCACCCGGATCCTCGGAGGCGCGGCCGCACGCGGCGCACACGTGGAGGCGGACCCCATCAGGGGCCCGCCTCCACGTGTCGTTCCTGTTCGCCGGCGCCGGCGCGCGGGCGGCTACCTGTCGCCCTGCACCGCGTCCTCGGCCTGCGGCCGATGGGCGGCGCTCCTCCCCGCCTCGACGTCCTTCCCGCTCGGCAGCCATGCCGAAGCGAGGAGGCCGAAAAGCGCGACGATCGTGCCGATCAGCAGCGCCTGGCGGTTGGCGTCGGTGATCGCCTGATGACTCACCTTGGTGATCTCGTCTTTGATGGACTGCGGCACCGCGGCCGGGATCTGCGCGCCGCCGCCGAACTCGACGGCCGACGACTGCTTGGAGACCAGGCTCGTGATCTGCGCCTTGTACTGCGCCGGGATCGCGGCGCTCGCCTGGAGGCCGGTGACCAGTCCCGCACCGATGGTGCTGATCAGCAGCGCTCCGATGACGGCCGTCCCGAGCGTGGAGCCCAGTTGCCGGAAGGTGTTGTTCACGCCCGACGCCTCGCCCGCCTGCTGCACCGAGACCGCGGAGAGCGTCAGGTTGTTGATCTGCGCCAGCACGATGCCGAGCCCCGTGCCCTGGATGACCAGGCCGAGGATCAGGTCCGCCGGCGTGCTGTTCACGTTCAGGGTCTGTCGCAGGAGCGCATACGAGATCACGTTCAGCAGCAGCCCGAACTGGATGAGCTGCTTCGCCGGGATCCGGTGCGTGAGGAACGCGGCCGCCGGGGCGGCGAAGAACGCCGCGATCGAGGACGGCACGAGCGCGAGCCCCGTGTGGAACGCATCGGCGCCGCGCACGGCCTGCAGGAACACGGGGATCGAGAAGATCAGCCCCGCCTGCCCCATGGCGATCACGCCGGTGGTCAGCGCGCCGGACATGAACTGGCGGTTCGAGAACAGCTCGAGCGAAACGAGCGGCGTCCGGCCCGCGCGCTCGACGTGACGCTCCCACAGGAGGAAAGCCGCGAGGAGGACCAGCCCCACGGCGATGGCGATCGGCGTGATGGAGTGGGCGCCCAGCTGCCAGCTCAGGCCGAACTCGGAGAACGGTGCCGTGGCCTTCCACCATCCGTAGGTGCTGGACTCGATCACCCCGAACACGAGCGAGAAGAGCCCCAGCGAGGAGAGCAGCACACCGAGGATGTCGAGCGTGGGCTTCTCCTCGACGTCGAAGCACTCGTCGATCAGGCCCGATCCGATGAGGAGCACAGCGACGACGAACAGGTTGATCCGGAAGCCCCAGCGCCAACTGAAGTTGGTGGTGAGCCAGCCTCCCAGCAGCGGCCCGATCGCCGTGGATGCGCCCGCGACACCGCCCCATACGCCGAACGCGATCGCGCGGTCACGGCCGCGGAACTTGGAGACCAGCAGCGACGCTGTGGCGGGCATCATGAGCGCCGCACCGATGCCCTCGATGATCGACTCGCCCACGATGAGCATGGGCACGCTGGTCGAGATCGACGCGATGAAGGAGCCGACGCCGAAGAGCACCGCGCCGAACATGAACATGCGCTTGCGCCCGAACAGGTCGCCCAGACGACCACCCGTGATCGTGAGCGCGGCGAGGGTGAGCGAGTAGGCCGTGATGACCCACTGGACCTTCTGGATGTCGGTGTGCAGGTCACCGATGATCGCCTTGAGCGACACGTTGAGCAGCGTCGCGTCGATTAGGATGATGGCGAGCGCGAGGCTGAGGACCAGCAGGCTCCCCCACTTGTGGAAGAAGCTCTCGTCCTCGGTGCAGCTCGCGGGTACGCGCTGACGTGCCATGGGGTGGGCTCCTCAACAAGAGCGGGGGAAGGTAGATGCAGACGTCGGATCGACGGAGCGACCGATGGTACCAGTGTCCCCGTCGGAGCGCCGCTCCCACACGTCTCGTACGGGCTCCGCTACCTGCCGGCGCGGGCCCACCTGCACACGCGTGCCTCGATCAGCTCGATCGCCTCGTACAGGAGCACGCCGAGCAGCGCCATCGCCAGGATCCCGGCGAACATCTCGCCGTACTGGACCCGGCCCCACGCGTCGAAGACGAAGTAGCCCAGGCCGGTCGAGCCCGCGATCGTCTCGGAGAAGAACAGCACCGCGACCGCAGTCCCCACGCTGATGCGCAGCGCTGTGAAGATCTCGGGCATCGATCCGGGCACCACGACGTTGGTGAAGACCTGCCAGCGGTCCGCGCCCAGCGAGCGCACCGACAGCACCGCGGCGCTCGATAGCGAGCGTGCAGCGTCGCGGGCGGTGACGAGTATCTGGAAGAACACGATCAGCGTGATCAGCGCGATGATCGAAGCGTTGCCGATGCCCAGCAGCACCAGCAGCACCGGCAGGAACACCACCTTGGGCACCGGGTAGTTCAGGAACACCAGCGGCCCGAAGATGACGTCGGCGCGCTCTGATCGGCCCAGGACGAGCCCGAGCGGCGCGCCCACGACCAGCCCGAGCAGGATCGATGACACGACGCGGAGCGTGCTGACGCCGAAGTGCGGCAGCAGCACGGGGAACTGCTTGGCGAACTCACCGAGGCCGTCGGCGGGCGTGGGAAGCGCCGGAGAGTGCATCGCGAGCGAGGCGAGCTCCCACAAGACGACCATGACCACGGCGGCGCCGACGTAGCCGACCGCTTTGCGCGTCCAGCCCCTCACGACGCCCCGCCTTCCCGGTGCAGCGCGCCCTCGGCCGCGAGCAGGCCGCGGAGTTCGACGCACGCCTGGTGGAAGGCCTCGGTCTCGCGGTAGCCCGGATCGCCCATGCCGGGATTGTCCACCACGGCGGCGATCCGGCCCGGCCGCGGCGACATCACCAGCACGTGTCGCCCGAGGTAGACGGCCTCTTCGATCGAGTGCGTGACGAGGACGGAGGTGTGTCGCCGGTCGCGCCACAGGCTGAGCAGAAGGTCCTGCAGGTCCTCGCGCGTCAGCGCGTCCAGGGCCGAGAGCGGCTCGTCCATCAGCAGGAGGTCGGCATCGAGCGCGAGCGCGCGGGCGAGCGCGAGACGTTGCCTCATGCCACCGGACAGCTCGGAAGGGAACAGCCCGAGGAACTCCTGGAGGCCGACGCGCGTCAGCGCCTCCAGCGCGCGCTTGTGCGACTCCGCGGGCGGGTGGTGCCGGATGCGCAGCCCCAGCTCCGCGTTGTCGAGCACGGTCTTCCAGGGCAGCAGGCCGAAGTCCTGCAGGATGAGCGCGGTGCGCAGCCGGGGGCGGGCGATCGCCTCGCCCTCCACGAAGACCGCGCCCTCGGTGGGGGCGAGCAGCCCGGCCATCGCCAGCAGCAGCGTGGACTTGCCGCAGCCCGACGGGCCGATGACCGCGACCGCGTCACCGTCAGCGAGGGTCAGGTCCACCCCCGCGAGCGCGCGAACGTCCGCATCCACCCCGTGGTAGGTGAGGCTCACGGAATCGATGCGGACGTCCGCCATTGCTCTCTTGTTCTTCTTGGTGGGGTCGGCGGCCGCTACTTGGCGGGCGCGGTCCACATCAGGTCGGCGTAGGTGACGGGGACCTTGAGCAGACCCTTCGTCTTCATCCAGTCGAGCACCGGCTGGACGTCGGCCTCTGCGGGGAGCTGCGCGGTGGGGTAGATGTTGACCGCGTAGCTGTCCTTCAGGGGGTCCGGGAGGCGCGCCTTGTCGACCAGCAGCGTACGGAACGTGTCGGTGGCGGCGTTGATCGAACCGACCGCCGTGTCCCACACGCCGAGCAGCCTGGCCACGCCTGCGGCGTTCGTGGAGTCATCCAGGTACTTCTGGCTGAAGATCAGCACGGTCTGCGAGATGTTCGCACCCTGGGTGTCGTCGGCGACGATCTTGGCGCCCGTCTTGGCGGCCAGTGACAGGAACGGCTCCGGCAGCGCGGCGGCCTTCAGCTTGCCGCTCATCAGCAGCTCGAAGCGGACCGGCACCTTCTTGACCTCTTCCGTCTTGATCGAGGCGCCCGGAACGCCCGCGGCCTCCATCATCTTGTCGAGCACGTACTCCTGGATCGTCGCGCTCGAGGTGCCGATCGGCACGCCGGCGAGTTGCTTGAGCGCGGTGACGGTCGAGCTCGGCTCGACCGCGATACCGAATCGTCCCTCGGACGCCTTCGCGCCGAGCATGACCGTGACGACCTTCACCGGCACGCCGCCCGCGCGCAGGGTGGCAGCAGCGATGAGGTCGCCCATGAAGCCGTCGATGGCGCCGGCGGTCAGCGCCGCGTCGCGCTCCTGGGCCGACTGGAACACGGTGATCGAGACGTCGAGGCCCGCCTTGGTGAACAGGCCGTCACGCTCGGCCACCCACAGCGGGAGGCTGTCTTCGGTCGGAAGGGTGCCGATGCGGATCTTGACCGGGGCGGTCGTGCTGCCTGGAGTCGTTGCTGCCGGCTGCGAGCAGGCCGTGACGCTGACGGCGAGTGCGATGCACAGCATCACGGCGAGCAGGGTGCGGACGGGGCGATTCACTGATCGGTCCCCTTTCGTGGGCTTCATGGGCACACAGACCGGCGGAGGCGTATCTCGTCGCGGATCGGTATGCCGGCGAACCCGACCCCCGCATAGCCCAACTTGTCGGCAAGGAGCCCCGTGGCAATCTCAGCGATCGAGAACGCGTGGCGCTGGTAGAAGTAGAGCAGAGGAAGGTCGTCGTTGGAGACGGCAGCCTTCATCGATGTCAGTGAACGCGATGCCGCCATGCCCGCGGCGGCCTCGAGCAGCGCCGATCCGACGCCGCGACCCTGGTTGTGGGGGTACACGGAGTACATCACCACCGCGAACTCTCCACCGTGGACGGTGCAGGAGATGAGCCCCAGCAGCTCGTCGCCCTCGACCGCCACAAGGTTGTCGCAGGCCATGACGTCGAAGGTGCGCCCGAAGACGTCGATCTCGGTCTCGCCCCAGGCACGGTCGCAGATCTCCTCGATCGCGTGACGGTCGGAGAGGCGGGCCTCACGCACCGTAAAGCCGAGCGCTTCGCCGCGGGGCTGGTGCTCGGCGCACGTCACGCTCATGCGGGCTTCGGCCAGTGGCAGTTCCTTGCCGTCGACCGGGCACAGGTACTGCGGATATGGGACGTCGACCTCGCTGTGTTCGATCATCTGTCCGCCCACCTGCCCCTTGCCTCGCGGGGACGCGCTCGCGCGCGCGAGCCGCCATTCTACTCCAAGGCCAGTCCGGTCCGCAGCGCCGCGGCCGCGACGTCGGGGTCCACGACATTGGTGTACACGCCGCTCCCCCACTCGAATCCCGCCTGATCGCTCGTGCGCGGCAGGACCTCGATGTGCCAGTGGAACGGCAGGCCGGCATGCTGGGCCGAATAGGGTGCGTCGTGAACCACGAGGTTGAACGCGACGTCGCCGAACGCACCGTGCAGCGCGCGAGCGGACGCGACCAGGGCCCGTCCGAGCGAAGCGCGCTCCGCGGCGGTGGCGTCGGCGAGGCTGGCCGAGCACCCGCGCGGCGAGATGCGCATGAAGTACGGCGACGGCGCGGCCCACGGCGAGTGGACGACGGTGACCCCGTCGTCGAAGACGATGCGCCCGCCGGCGTCGTCAGCCGACAGCACCGCGCACAACAGGCAGCGTCCGCGCTCGGTGGCCTCCTGCGAGAAGTTGCCGAGCTCGTGGACCAGCGCCTCGGGCACGCGCGGCAGCGCGATGAGCTGGCTGTGCGGGTGCGACATCGAGGCGCCGGCGGCCCGTCCGAAGTTGCGGAAGATCAGCACGCACGGGAAGCGGCCGTCCTCGCGCCACCCCCGGATCCGAAGCGCCCACGCGTCGACCAGCAGCGTCGCGTGCTCAGGGGTGTAGGACGCCAGCGTGTCATCGTGGCGCGGCGACTCGACGATCACCTCGTGAACGCCGAAGCCGGTCGTGCCGCGATAGGGCCACGGCGCGTCGAGTTCGCGCGGCCACTCCTCGTCCGGGCCGGCCGTCAGCGCCGGATAGAGGTTCTCGAACACGCGGACGGTCCACGACGCCTCCCCGGGGAGCGGGAGCTCGAGCCGAGCGGGGGGCGTGCGGTCCTCGTGTCCGGCGCAGAACGGGCAGTCCCCGGGGTCGGTGAGCTCGTCGGCCATGCGCACGAAGTCGCGCGGGCGTCCCGCCCGTTCCGGCTCCAGTACGGTCGTCACCCCCGAGACGGGGTCCTGCCTGAGTTCGGACACTGTCGCCCTTCCGCGGTGCTACGCTGTGGGGCAAGCATACGACACCGCACCCGGGAGGTCCGGACCCGTGCCTGGCGAGATCCCCTTCCTCGAAGAACATCCCGGAGCCGCCGCGCGGCTCGCTGCCGCGCACACCCTCTTCACGGACCTCGACGGCACGCTGCTCGGCCGCGGAGCATCGATCCTCGCCGACGGCGAGGGACGCCCGAACCTGGACGCCGTCACCGCCATCACGCGCCTGAACGCCGCCGGGCTCCGCGTCGTCATGACCTCGGGGCGCAACGCGCGCCAGTTGCGCGAGAGCTCCCGGCTGCTCGGATGGAGCGACTTCATCGGCGAGCTCGGCTGCGTCCGCAGCTACGACCGCGGTGCCCGCGTCGTCTACGACACCGGCATATGGCGCGAAGACGCGACGCTGCTCGGCGAGACCCCCTACGAGGCGATCGTGCGCGTCGGCGCCGTCGCGCTGCTGATGGAGGCCTTCCCGGGACTGATCGAGTACCACGACCCGTGGCATCTCGATCGCGAGGTCACGCACATGCTGCGGGGCCGGGTCGACGTCGCGGCCGCGCAGACGCTGCTCGACACGCTCCCGCTGCCCATCACATTGGTCGACAACGGCATCATCCACCCGCTGAAGCACGGCCTCATCTGCGACGAGATCCACGCGATCCACCTGGTGCCGACCGGCGTCTCCAAGCACGGCGCGATCGCGAAGGACCTGGCGGAGCACGGATCCACGCCCGACCAGGCGATCGCGATCGGCGATTCAGCAGCGGACGTGGACATGGCCGAGGCGACCGGGCTCATGGTCTGCGTGCGCAACGGCCTCAACGACCCGATGCTGGTCGCCCGCGCCCGCGAGCGCTCCAACGTGTGCGCGACGCACGCCACCCACGGCTCCGGCTGGGCCGAACTGGCCGACGCTTGGCTCGCGGCTCGAGCGGGAGCCTGACCGCTCGCCTTCCCGGGCCGCTTCCGCGCATCCCGTTCGGGTTGCGCCTTCCGCGCGCCCCGACCTACAATGACCAGGTGCCCTTCGGGGCGTTGACACACCGAATATGGCTCCATCCGTTAGGTGCGGCTCCTGTTCGAACACAGGCCACTGCCCGGAAATGTCGAGAGACGCCAATG
>PKWR01000091.1 GCA_003133285.1 Coriobacteriia bacterium | reverse complement strand
AGCCTCGCTCGCGACGGGACACCGCTGCGGCGCCTGGTGGAGGACTACGAGCCGGCGCTGCTGGTCGTCGGTATGCCGCTTACCATGGCCGGCGAGGAGGGTCCGCAGGCCGCGATCGTGAAGGCAACGGTGCGGCGACTGATAGAACCGCTCGGCGTTCCGGTCGCTTACCATGACGAGCGTCTCTCGAGTACCGCGGCGAACCGGGCGATGGCCGAGGCCGGCGCCGACGAGAAGGCACGGCGCGGGTCGGTCGACATGGTCGCCGCCTCGCTGCTGCTGCAGAGCTACCTCGATGCGAACCACTGAAACGGAGCACCGCGCATGAGCGATGACCGTCCCACAGACTTGCCCGAGGACGCCGCGTCTGCGGTCGTTCCCGCGTCCGAGCTCGAGTCCGGGCCCGAGCGCGAGCCCGACGAGGCCACCGCACGTCCGCCGCGGAGCACTCGTCGCACTCGGACCGGCTCTGCTCGCGACGCGCGGTCCGCGTCCCCCCAACGCGCCGCGCGTGCTCGGACTCCGCTCCCGTCGAGCGCCACGGCAGTGCGCCGCCGCCTCAGGGTGGCCTTCTCGCTGCTCGGGATCGTTGTACTGGCGGGCGGGTTCGGCGTGTGGTCGACTCTCTACCGCGCCACGGCGAACGTGCCGCCCGGCCGCCCGATCACTGTCACGATCGCGAGGGGCGCCTCCGGTGACCAGATCGCGACTCAGCTCGCCAACGTGGGCGTCGTGGCGAATCCCACCATGTTCCGGCTGCGCGCCACGATGCTGGGTGCCAACGGGAAGCTGAAACCCGGTACCTACACGCTCGCCACCGGTTCGAGCTACGAGGGCGTCATCGCCGCGCTCACGCGCGGGCCCCTGATCGAGTACATCACCGTGACCATCCCCGAGGGCTGGGGCATCGACAAGACCGCCGCCCGCATGCAGGAGAAGCTCGGGATCCCTGCTGCGGAGTTCATCAAGCTCGCCACGACCGGCGCGAAGCAGTTCGACTTCGCGTTCCTCGCGGACGACCCGACTCCGACGCTGGAGGGCTACCTCTTTCCGAAGACGTACGACTTCAAGAAGGGCGTGAAGGCGGCCGGCGTCATCAGGATCATGCTCACCCAGTACGGCATAGAGACGGCGGGCCTCGACTACTCGTACTCGAAGTCGAAGGGGCTCACGCCACACGACGTGCTCGCGATCGCCTCGATCATCGAGCGTGAGGCGCAGGTGACGAGCGACCGCCCGAAGGTGGCCTCGGTCATCTACAACCGCCTCGCGATCGGGATGCGGCTGCAGCTGGACTCCACGGTCCAGTACGCGCTCAACGGCAAAGCCAAGCTGACGCTGAACGACCTCAAGACAGACAGCCCCTACAACACCTACTTCTACAAGGGGCTGCCGCCGGGGCCGATCTGCAGTCCGGGCATGTCGGCCATCAAGGCCGCCGCGCACCCTGCGAAGACGAACTACCTCTACTACATCCTCACGCACAAGGGCGGCTCCCAGTCGTTCACGTCGAGCTACTCCGTGTTCCTCCAGCTCAAGAACCAGTTGGCGAAGAAGGGCCTGCAGTGAGCGAGATCCCGCACGGCGCCCCGGTCGCGGCCATCCGCATCGAGGGCGCCCGCAAGGTCTACACGGTCTTTCCGCGGGCGCAGCGCGTCGCGGTGGACGACGTGACGCTCGAGGTGCCGCAGGGCGCGATCCACGGACTGCTGGGCCCCAACGGCGCCGGCAAGACGACCACGCTCAAGATGCTGCTCGGGCTTGTTCGCCCGGCTGCCGGCACGTTCATGGTGCTCGGCCTCGACTCGCGCACGCGCGCCGGACGCGCGCAGCTCGGCTTCCTGCCCGAACAGCCGTACTTCCCGCCGCAGCTGACCGCCAGGCAGGCGATGCGCCTCTACGCGCGACTGTCCGGCGTCCCCGAGCGCGAGATAGCCGCGCGCACCACAGAGCTGCTCGATCGCGTCGGCCTCGAGGGCCGCGCCTCCACGCAGCTCTCGGCGTTCTCGCGCGGCATGCTGCAGCGGCTCGGCATCGCGCAGGCGATCGTCTCGCGCCCGAAGGTCGTCGTCCTCGACGAGCCGGCGAGCGGCCTCGATCCCCTGGGCCAGCGCGACGTGCGCAACCTGATGCTGCAGCTGCGCGACGAGGGAGCGACGGTGTTGCTCTCGAGCCACCAGCTCTCCGAGGCCGAGGCGGTGTGCGATCGGGTGTCGATCATGAGCCGTGGCCGCGTGGCCGCGGAGGGCCCGATCGCCGACCTGCTGAGCGTCGCAGGCCGGACGACGATCCGCGTGGGCGGCCTGCAGGCGTTGCCGCAGGCGGTGTGGGGGCGGGCCGCGGACGTCGTGCAGCAGGGTGACCTCATCAGCTTCTCGGTCGAAGATGCCGATGTGCGCGCCGCGATCGACGGGGTCTACGACGCCGGTGGCGCCGTGGTCGAGGTCGAGCCCAAGTGCGAGTCGCTCGAGGACTACTTCACGCGCATGCTCGCCGACGAGAAGGGGGAGGTGGCCTAGATGACCCGCCGCCTCATCGCCATCGCGGGCGCCGTGTTCCTCGACGCCATCAAACGCAGGGTCGTCTACGCAGTCCTGTTCTTCGCGGCCATACTCGCGTTCTCTGCCCCGTCGCTTCCCAGCTACGGGGCGGGCGTCGACGTCGGTGTCTATCGCGAGGTCGCACTGTCGCTGACGTTCGCGGCCGCGATGGTGCTCGCGCTGGCGCTTGCCGCCAACCGCATCCCGTCGGAGGTCGAGCGGCGAACCGTCTACAACGTCACGTCGAAGGCCGTCAGCCGCTGGGAGTACGTGGTCGGCACCTGGCTCGGGATCACAGCGGTCATGGGCGCGGTCATCGCGGCCTTCACCGTCATCGACCAGCTGGTCGGGCTCGTTCGCTACGCGCAGCCGATGTGGCAGCTGTGGCAGGCCGCNNTCGGGCGCGGTCGTCGTCACGGTGGCGACGCTGACGTTCGCGTTCATCGGGCACTCACGCCAGCCCTTCCTGATCCAGTTCCCCGCGTTCCCGGGCTGGCTCTACCCGTCGCTGGATACCTTCAACGTGATCAACCCTGTCGCACACGGCTCGGGCATCGGCCTCATCTACGTAGGCCTCATGGCGCTCGTGTTCGCCGGCTGGGTCGCGGCCCTGCTCGCGCTCGGGTCGCTCGGTTTCGCTAGGCGCGATCTGTGACGGAGCAGCTCACCACCCGCATCACGGCGGCGATCGTCGCGTTGGCGCTCGTCGTGGTCCTGGGCGGGCAGGCGCTCGCCGACCGTGCGGCGCCCGACGTCCCGAACGGGGCGCTCACGGGGCGCGCGCTCGGGCGTGCAGGCTTCGCCTACCTCACGGGCCTTCGCCAGTTCGGCGCCGCGCTGTTGTGGAACCGCCTCGAGCCGCAGATGCACGAGTACTACGGCGGCGTCGGGCTCGGGAGGATGACCTTCATGCTTCCGAACATCAAGGCGATCGTCACCCTCGACCCCCAGTTCGTGGAGGGATACTACGTCGCCCCGGAGATCCTGATCGAGAGCGGGCACGCGCAGGCGGGACTCGATCTCGCCAAGGAGGGTGTCGCGAACAATCCCAAGTCGGGCGAGTTGCTCACGTCCTACGCGGAGTTGCTGCTCACCCGCTCCAAAGACGCCACGGTTGCGCTGCCCTATGCGGAGCGCGCGGTGGCGACCGACGCGGTCTGGCGTACGGACGAGGAGAAGTGGGACGGCTACGCCATCGCTCGCGACGTGTTCAAGAAGAACGGCTTGCAGCAGAAGGCCGCGGAAGCGCAGGCGGTCATGGACGCGATCAGCGCGAACCCCAACGCCACCAAGAACCCGGTCGACACGAACGAATGATCGCTCCGCAACGCCCGTCCGCTCCGACGGAAGGCCCGCCTGCATGGCGTTCCTGAAGCCCGACCTCTACTACAGCTCCGTGCGCGCCATCGACCTCGAGACGCTCGCGCGCGCAGGCGTGCGCGTGCTCCTTCTCGACCTGGACAACACCGTGCTGCCGCGTGACTCCAACGTCGTTCCCGACGAGATGAGGGCCTGGGCGGCCGGTCTGCGCGAGCGAGGGTTCTCGGTGTGCCTCGTGTCGAACAACTGGCACGAGCGCGTGCGTGACATCGCGGCCGAGCTCGGTTTCGATCTGGTGGACCACGCGATCAAGCCCCTGCCGTTCGCGTTCCTGCGCGCCCTGCGCCTGGAAAAGGCGACTGCGAAAGAGGCAGCGGTCGTCGGTGACCAGCTCTTCACGGATATACTGGGTGGGAACATGCTGGGGATGCGGACCGTGCTGGTCGCGCCGTTGTCGCAGACGGACCTTCCACACACCCTGTTGCTGCGACGCCTCGAGGCGCTCGTGCTCGGGGAACGCGTGCCGACATCGTGAGCCGGGCGTGACGAGGGGAGCGCGCTGACGTGAAGAACGACATCAACGGGAGCACCCGTCTGGCGGGCGTCATCGGTTGGCCCATCGAGCATTCGCTGTCTCCCGCGATGCACAACGCGGCCTACTCACGTCTCGGGCTCGACTGGGTCTACCTTCCGTTGCCCGTACGCGAATCCGCCGACGTCCCGGCGGTCGTGGCCGCTATCCGCTCGCTGCCCTTCGTGGGATTCAATGTCACGATGCCCTACAAGCGGCTGATGCTCGAGCTGTGCGACGAGGTCGCCGCACAGGCGAAGCTGGCCGGAGCGGTCAACACGGTACAGGTGGTCGACGGGCGCCTCATGGGCTACAACACCGACGGCCGCGGCCTGCTCGAGTCACTTCGCGACGACGTGGGCTTCGTCCCTGAGGGCAAGCGCGCGGTCGTGCTGGGATCGGGCGGTGCGGCGGGCGCCATCGTCGCCGCACTCGTGCTCGCGCGCGTGGCACACATGACCATCGTCTCGCGCGACCCCGCACACGCCGACGAACTCATCGCCCGCATGGCGCCCTACGCGCGCGACACCGAGTTGACCGTCGTGCGCGCGGGCGAAGAGTCCGGCCCGCTCGTGCAGGCGGCCGACCTGGTGATCAACTCGACGCCGCTCGGCATGCGGCCCGGCGATGCCTCGCCGACCAGGGGCGAGTGGCTCCACCCCGGGCAGGTGGTCTCGGACATGATCTACAGCCCGCCGGACACTCCTCTGCTGCGCGCCGCCCAAGCCGCCGGCGCGAAGACGCTCGGCGGTCTGGGCATGCTGGTGGCGCAGGGTGCGATCTCGCTGGAGATATGGAACGGCGACTCGACCGTGAGCGCGCCGCGTGACGTCATGCGCGACGCCGCCTACGCCGCTCTCAGGACCGACTGGGCCGGCGAGGAACACGGTGGCGACGAGACGGGCGCGGACGACATCGCCGCGCTCTTGGCCGAACTCTGATGCCTGCAGCCAGCGGCAAGCGTCTCGGAAGGATCCTGGTACAGTCCGGGCTCCTGACCGAGCGCCAGCTCGAGAAGACGATCGCCGAGGCCGGCGACCTCACGCTCACCCAGGCCGTGGTCATGAACAAGCTCGCGACCGAGGCGGGCATCGCCCGCGCGGTGGCTGAGCAGACCGGGCTCGACTACGTCGACGTCGCGATGTTCGAGATCGACGCGAACGCATCGACGCTGCTCTCGCCCGACCTGGCGCACCGCTACAGCGTGCTGCCCATCGCGTTCGACGAGGGCAAGCTCGTCGTGGCGATGTCCGATCCGGCGAACATCTTCGCGATCGACGATCTGCGCATCGTCACCGGCTATGAGATCAAGCCGGTCGTGGCGGCCGAGGGCGACCTCAAGGCTGCTATCGACAAGTACAGCGGCATGCAGGACAACGTGGACGAGATGGTCGGGGACGTGGCCGATTCCCTCGCGACGGGCGCCAGCGGTCTTGAGGTCGAGGCGGACTCGGGCGAGGAGTCCGTCGTCTCGAAGCTGCTGAACCTGGTGATCACCGAGGCCATACACCAGGGCGCCGGCGACATCTACCTCGAGCCGCAGGAGAAGGATCTTCGCGTCCGGTTCCGCATCGACGGCGTGTGCCAAGAGGTCATGCGAAGCCCGAAGAAGATCCAGGTCCAGCTCATCAGCCGCGTGAAGATATCGGCGGGCATGGATATCGCCGAGCGTCGCATCCCGCAGGACGGGCGGTTCGGCGTGGTGCTCGACGGGCACGCGGTCGACTTCCGCGTCGCGGTGCTTCCGACGGTGCGCGGCGAGATGTCCGTCATGCGACTGCTGCGCCACGACTCGATCATGATGTCGCTCAAGGACCTGGGCTTCATGGAGAAGCCGCTCGCGGCCATCACCGAGGCGCTCGCGAAGCCCTATGGTGCCATCCTGGTGACCGGTCCGACCGGCTCCGGCAAGTCGACNNCGACCGGTTCGGGCAAGTCGACGACCTTGTACGCGACGCTCAACGCGGTGTCCCGGCCCGAGATCAACGTCATCACCGTCGAGGACCCGGTCGAGTACCGCCTGGAGGGCCTGTCGCAGGTGCAGGTGCACGAGCGTGCGGGACTGACCTTCGCATCGGCACTGCGCTCCATCCTCCGCCAGGACCCCGACACGGTGATGATCGGGGAGATCCGAGACCTCGAGACCGCCACGATCGCGATCGAGGCGGCGCTCACCGGGCACCTCGTGCTCTCGACGCTGCACACCAACACCGCGCCGAGCGCCATCACCCGGCTCACCGAGATGGGCGTCGAGCCGTTCCTGACCGTCTCGGCCATCAACTGCGTGGTCGCCCAGCGCCTCGCGCGAAGGTTGTGCAAGGAGTGCAAAGAGGCCTACGTGCCCGAGGAGGAAGCGCTCGCGCGCATCGACTTCCCGTTCGAGCCGGGCAATCCACCGACCCTCTATCGCGCGGTCGGCTGCAAGAAGTGCAACATGATCGGCTACAAGGGTCGCATGGGCGTGCACGAGGTCCTGAAGATGACCGAGTCGCTCGAGCGCCTCGCGGTCGAGCATGCGTCGGCCGACGAGCTGGCGCGGCAGGCGATCGCCGACGGCATGATCCCCCTTCGCCAGGACGGCTTCATGAAGGTGGCAATGGGCATGACGTCGCTGGAGGAGATCCTCCGCGTCATCGTCTAGGTAGGGAGCGCGTGAGTGGCACAACCCGGTAGGCGTCTTGGCCAGATGCTCGTCGATGCGGGCGTCGTGACCGACGTTCAGCTCTCCGACGCCCTCGAGGTCCAATCGAGCAAGGGCGGCCAGCTCGGCCGCGTGCTCGTGGACCTCGGCTACGCCACGCAGTCGGCGATCCTGGCCATCCTGGCCGAACAGATCGGCATCCGCTTCGTCGAGTTCAAGGACATCCATCCCGACGCGAACGCGGTCGCCTGCGTGCCGCGCGAGCTCGCCGTGCGCTACACGCTCATGCCCGTCGGGTTCGACGAGAGGGGCCGCCTGATCGTCGCGATGGCGGACCCGCAGAACGTGCTCGCGCTCGACGATCTGCGTATCGTCACCGGCTTCGACTGCGTGCCGGCCCTTGCGACGCGTGATGACATCGTCTCGACCATCGAGGACACCTACCGAGTCGCCGCGCACGTCACCGGGGATCTCGAGGAGGCGCTCGCGGGGGAGGAGCTTGCCGGGCTCTCCGAGGTCACGTCGGACGCGCCGATCGTCAAGCTCGTCAACTTCATGATCACGAAGGCCGTCACCGAGCGGGCATCGGACATCCACATCGAACCGCAGGACAAGGACCTCCGCGTCCGGTACCGCATCGACGGGGTGCTGCACGAGATGATGCGCAGCCCGAAGTCGGCGCAGGCCGCCATCCTGTCGCGTTTCAAGATCATGGCCGACATGGACATCGCCGAGACGCGCAAGCCGCAGGACGGCCACGTGTCGATCAGCGTCGGGGGGCACGGTCTCGACCTGCGAGTCTCCACCCTGCCGACCGTCTACGGCGAACGCATCGTCCTCCGTATCCTGCGCAAGGACTCGATCATGCTGCGCCTGAGCGACCTGGGCTTCCTGCCCGGCACGCTCGAGCGGTTCGAGGCCAGCTTCAAGAAGCCGTACGGCGCCGTGCTCGTCACGGGGCCGACGGGCTCGGGCAAGTCGACCACCCTGTACGCGGCGGTCAACGTGCTCAACGAGATCCACCGCCACATACTCACGGCCGAGGACCCGGTGGAGTACCGGCTGGATGGCGTCAACCAGGTGCAGATGAACGTCAAGGCCGGCCTGACCTTTGCGGCCGCCCTGCGTTCCTTCCTGCGCTGCTCTCCGGACGTCATCCTCGTCGGAGAGATCCGCGACTCCGAGACCGCCAACATCGCCATCGAGTCGGCGCTGACCGGCCATCTCGTGCTCTCGACGCTGCACACCAACGACTCGGCGAGCGCGATCACGCGTCTCACCGAGATGGGCGTCGAGCCGTTCCTGATCTCATCATCGGTCGACTGCGTACTGGCCCAGCGGCTCGCACGCACCTTGTGCACCGAGTGCAAGGAGGAGTACGAGCCCCCGAGGCAGCTGCTCCTCGACGCGGGGTATGCCGAGGATGACCTTCCCAAGACCGTGTGGCGGGCCGTGGGCTGCCGTCGTTGCGGCGGTACCGGCTATCGCGGACGCACCGGCTTGCACGAGGTGCTCGTGGTGAGCGAGGAGATCTCGCGCCTGTGCGTGGCTGGGGCCACCTCCGACGTCATCAAGCGCACCGCTATCGCCGAGGGCATGCTGACGCTTCGGCAGGACGGCCTCGAGAAGGTCCGGCTGGGCGTCACCTCGGTCGAAGAGGTCGCCCGCGTCGTCGTGTAGCGGACCCATCCCGGCATGGTCACGATGGACGAATCCCTTGCCGAGAAGTATCGTTCGGGCTTGATAAGCTACGAGATGGTTCTGTCGCAGGCGCACGGTCCGGGGTCCTGCGCTCCATGATCGACTCCACTGAACGCTGACCGGGCAACGGACAGGAAAGGTTGGCATGGCGACTTTCAAGTATGCGGTCCGCGACAGGGCCGGCAAGGCCGTCGAGGGCACGCTCGACGGGGACAACAAGGACGCAGTCTCGTCGAAGCTGCGCTCCATGGGCTACGTCATCGTCAGCCTCGAGCAGCAAGGCGGCCTCCTTGCCTCGATGAACGCGATCACCTTCGGCACCGGCGTCAAGACCAAGGACATCACGATCTTCTCGCGCCAGTTCGCCACGATGATCGGCGCGGGTCTGTCGCTCACCAAGTGCCTGTCGATCCTCGGGCAGCAGACGGAGAGCCCGGCGCTGCGCGTCATCATCACGCAGATCGGCAAGGACGTTGAGTCCGGCCAGTCGCTCTCCGACGCCATGTCCAAACACCCCAAGGTGTTCCCGCCGATCTTCGTCAACATGGTCCGCAGCGGTGAGACCGGCGGCGTGCTCGACGAGGTCCTCAACCGGGTGGCGGACCACTTCGAGCGCGAAGACATGATCAAGGGCCGCATCAAGTCGGCGATGACCTACCCGGCCGCGATGGGATCGCTCGTGCTCATCATCCTCGTCGCGATGCTCATCTTCGTCGTCCCGACCTTCCAGACCATGTTCTCGTCCATGGGCGGCACGCTGCCGCTGCCGACGCAGATCCTGGTGAACATCTCAGAGGGCGCTCGCGGGCTTCCGGGGCTTCTAACCGTCGTCTTCGTCATCGCGTTCGTCGTGGCTTTCCGCTGGTGGAAGAGCACCGAGGCGGGCCTCTACGCGTGGGACAGCATCAAGCTGCGCATGCCCGTGTTCGGCAAACTGATCCGCAAGATGGCGCTCTCGCGCTTCACCCGCACCTTCGGCACCCTGGTCTCCGCGGGCGTGCCGATCCTCTCGGCGCTGGACATCGTGGGCTCGACCTCGGGCAACGAGGTCATCCACCGCGCGGTGCGCAAGGTGCGCTCCGCCATCAAGGAGGGCGAGACGATCGCCAAGCCGCTCTCCGAGAACCCGATCTTCCCCGCGATGGTCGTCCAGATGATCTCGGTCGGCGAGGAGACAGGTGCGCTCGACGCGATGCTCGGCAAGGTCGCGGAGTTCTACGACGAGGAGGTCACCGCCGGAGTCGACGGGCTGACGTCACTCATCGAACCGATCATGATGGCCACCCTCGGCCTCGTCGTCGGCGGCATCGTCATCGCGCTCTACATGCCGATGTTCGAGGTCGTGGCACTGGTCAAGTAGCGCGCCGTTCGTCGCACGGCTCGCGATCCTCCGATTCCCATTGTTGACCGCGCATCGGCGGATACCGCTAAAGTACGGGCTGCAAAGGTCGATACACCTGATGCCGGGTAAACGGCCCGGCGGAGGCATCGTCCTCACACAAATAGGGGAAGGGTGGGTGCATCAGATGAAGATGTTTCGCAAGGACGAGGGCTTCACCCTCGTAGAACTCATGGTCGTCGTCCTCATTATCGGTATCCTTGTTGCGATTGCAGTTCCTGTGTTCCTGAACGCCAGTGCCAACGCCAAGCTGAAGTCCTGCCAGGCGAACCAGCGCACCATCGAAGGTGCGATCCAGACCTTCAACGCCAGCCTGACGAGCGGACAGACCGCGATCACGAAGTCGGGAGAGGTCTCCGGTACTCCCACGCCCGACTACCCCAGCCAGTTGATCGGAACTGCGATCAAGGCGGCGCCCCTGTGCCCCTTGAGCGGTCTCGGCTACCACGTCAGCGACACTCAGACGGTCGACGGCGACCAGGGCTCAGCGACGACCTTCATCGCCACCCACAGCCACTACTAGGATTGACTGAGTCGGTTCTGAGGGGCCGGGGAGATGCTCCCCGGCCCCTCTCGCTCGTCCCGGGGCGCTAATGCGGGCCCGGGATACTGTCGATGCTGACATTTGACCGCCGCTCGGTCATGCTTGAGCGAGGGCGACTGTGCGACTGGCCGAAGACGAGGGGACGGCTCGGATGCCGCGTCACACCGATCGTGGGTTCACCCTGGTGGAGCTGATGACGGTCGTTCTCATCATCGGGATCCTGGTGACGATGGCGGTACCTGTGTACAGGCAATCCGAATATGCGGCTCAGCGGAAGTCCTGCCAGGCCAACCAGCGCACGATCTCCGGGGCCGCGAATCTGGTCATGACGGACGGCGACGACTACAGCGGCGCTTCGGCCGGGCAGTTCACGGCTGGCGGATCCGGCTGGTACGCGATCCTCGTTCCCGGGTGGATCCAGCGCGCCCCGACCTGTCCGACCGGCGACACCCTGTACTACCTGAACGCAAGGGGTGAGGTCACAGGTGACAGCGGGAATGTCGAGTTGATCAAGCCGGGGCATGCGCTGCTGTAGCGTTCCGCGCGGATCGTCCGTGCCGACAATGGCCGCTCGCGCGGCCGCCGACATCGCTGAGAGGCCCCGCCTGTGACGTCGTACTTCGTCTTCTACCTGATACTGCTCGGTGCCTTCGGGCTGCTGTTCGGCTCATTCGGCAACGTGCTCATCTGGCGCGTGCCACGCGGCGAGTCCATCGTGTCACCGGGCTCACACTGTCCGAAGTGCGAGCATGAGGTGCGCTGGTACGACAACATACCGGTCGCCTCGTGGCTCGTGTTGCACGGTCGCTGCCGCGATTGCGGCGCACCGATCTCGGCCCGCTACCCGGTCATCGAACTCGCCTCGGGCGCGCTGTGGGTGTTCGCCGGCCTGTGGTGGGGCTTCAGCCCGGCGACGCCACTCGCGATCGCGTTCCTCTATCTGCTGCTGGTCCTGAGCG
>PKWR01000176.1 GCA_003133285.1 Coriobacteriia bacterium | reverse complement strand
GCGAGACGAGGTTGCGGGCGTGCTCCTCGGTCTCTGCGGTGAGCTCGAAGTGGAAGTCGCCGTGAGGGTCGGCGACGAAGCCGCCACCAAGGAAGGCGCCGCGCAGGTAGGACACCGCGCAGCAGTCGCGGCGCACGAGCGAAGCGGGCACTCCCGACGTCAGCCCGCCCGCCTCGTCGAGGATCCCGAGGTCCGCCAGCGCGGGCGGCAGGGCGGGCTGACTGGGCACGGTGATCAGGTAGTTGTTCGTCTTGTGGAGCACGCTGCGCCGGACCGTGAGCTCGGTCTTCAGGCCGTAGAGCGAATGCATGAGCTTGATCGCCTTGCGGGCGACGGGGGCCGTCTCTGTCGCGACCTCGACGCGGAACCGCTCACCGCCCGCGATGTGGAGCGTGCCCTCGACCCTGATCAGTGCCGACAGCTCGGCCCGCGGGCAGCACGAGCGCGTGGGCATCACGCGCGACAGCTCCTCCTTGACCTCGGCGGTGAAGCTCACGACGCGACCTCCCTCAGGGCGCGCAGGAGCTTCTCGGAGCCGTGGTGGCGCGGGTCGTTGGCGTCCGTGAGGTCGCGGACCACGGTCGCGATCCCGTGAGCCGCGATCCGGGCGAGCGCCTCGGGTCCGGCGGGCACCGGGTCGAACTCACTCGGGACCGGATGGCCGACACTGTCGTGGACGAGCGCGATGTCGATGACACCATCCAGCCCGTGACGCACCAGCGCGTCCACGTGGTCGGCCGCGTCCATGCCGTTGGTCTCGCCGCGCTGATTGGCGACGTTGCACACGTAGATGACGCGCCCACGGGTCGCGGCCAGCGCCTCGGTGATCCCCTCGACCAGGAAGTTCGGCAGGATCGAGGTGAACAGGGAGCCGGGACCGATCACCACGAGATCGGCGCCCGCGATGGCCTCCGCCGCGGGCGGGTATGCGCGGGCGGGGCTCTCGGACGCGTAGCGCACGCACGCGATCGGGGCGGCGCTCTCGGCGACGTTCGACTGGCCGACGACGCGGTTGCCCTCGACGTCCTCGGCCGTCAGCACGACGTCGTCGAGCGTGGACGGCACGACGCGGCCGCGCGCCTGCAGCAGGCGGCCTGCCGCGTCCAGGGCGGCCGGGAACGATCCTTCGATGTCGGCGAGCGCCGCGATCACGAGGTTGCCGAGCGCGTGGCCGACGAGCCCCTCCCCGTGCGGGAAACGGTAGGAGAACATCCGAGCGGGCGCTCCCTCGGGATCGCCGGCCATCGCGGAGAGACAGTTGCGGGCGTCTCCGGGAGGAAGCATGCCGAGCTCGCGGCGAAGGTGACCACTGGAGCCGCCATCGTCAGCCATCGTCACGACCGCGGTCGTGTCCCACTGCGCGTCGAGCAGGCAGCGCAGCACGGTCGGGAGTCCGGTGCCGCCGCCGACGGCGACGGCCCGGCGGGCGTACTCGCTCACAGGCGCTCCGCGTCCTTCCGGATGTCGCGGTGGGTCACCGAGATGTCGTAGCCCAGCGAGCGCAGGTGGTCGGCGGTCTGTTCGGCCAGCACGACGCTGCGGTGCATCCCGCCGGTGCAGCCGAGCGCGATCGACAGGTGGTGCTTCCCCTCGATCAGGTAGCTCGGCATCAGGTCCGCGAGCAGCGGGAGCCAGCGGTCCATGAAGCGCTTCGTCTCGTCCCGCTCGAGCACGAAACGCTTCACCGCGGGCTCGAGGCCCGACTTGTGCCGCAGCCGCGCCACGTAGAAGGGGTTCGGCAGGAAGCGGACGTCCATGACGATGTCCGCGTCGATCGGGATCCCGTACTTGAACCCGAAGGAGCTCACGGTCACCGAGAGCGAGTCCTTGAGACTGTCGGAGAGGAAACGGCGCCGGATGGCCTCACGCAACTGGGCGGGCAGCAGTTCGCTCGTGTCGATGATGAGGTCGGCGCGCTTGCGGACCCGGGCGAGCCCGTGCTGCTCGGCGGTGATCCCCTCGATCACCGAGCCGCCCTCGCACAGCGGATGGCGCCGACGCGTGGCCTTGAACCGGTTGACCAGCACCTTCTCCGCGGCCTCGAGGTAGAGGATGCGGTAGGGCTGGCCGCTGGCCTCGAGCTTGTCGAGCTCCTCGAGGAGCGTCTCGAAGAACTCCATCGACCGCATGTCACACACGACCGCGACACGCCGGATGCGGCTCCCGGGCAGCGCGGTGAGTTCGACGAGCCGCGACAGCAGCGCCGGCGGCAGGTTGTCGATGCAGAAGTAGCCGAGGTCCTCGAAGGTGTGGATGGCCTCGGAACGGCCCGCACCCGACAGCCCCGTGATGATGACGAGCTCCGCGGGCGTGCCCGTGGACTGCGGCTCGGCGATCTCGATGTCGTCGCTCACGACTGGTCCTACCTGCCGTTCTTCGTCAGCGAGCCCGCAAACCCACTGAAGACGGCGACGATGATCGCGGCGAGCGCGGTGAGCCAGAAGCCCTGGTCGGCGTGGATCGGCGTGAACGCCGCGGCCAGATAGAACATGGCCAGGTTGATGACGAGTGAGAAGAGTCCGAGCGTAAGGACCGTGATCGGGAGCGTGAGGATGGAGACGACCGGCTTGATGACGGCGTTCACGAGTCCGAGGACGATCGCGAAGATGCAGGCCACTCCGAAGGCGCCCCACGTGAACGTGCTGCCGGGCCCGACGCCCTGGATGGTGATGAGGCCCAGATACGCGACGACGAGCACACCGACCGCCGTGATCGCCGTGCGGACAAGGAACCGGACCACCTCGACCACCCCCGTGTCGCATCTGACAACCGCACCGTGCGTCGCTCTGTCTCGAGTATACCAACGGGAGCCCCACACTGGGCCGGGCGTTCCCATGCGTTCGGATCGTCGTCCACCCCCCTCGGGCGGGATCCTCCCTGCTACTCGCTCTCCGACTCGGCGGTGTCGGCGAGCGTCGCAAGGAACTCGACGATGTCGGCGGCCAGCTCCGCCCCGATGCCCTTCACAGCCGAAACCTCGTCGACCTTCGCGCCTCGCAGGCGCTTGACCGACCCGAACGCCTTGACGAGCGCCTGCTTGCGCGTCGGTCCCACTCCGGGGATCTCGTCGAGGATCGAGGCGGTCATCGCCTTGCCGCGCAGCTCCCGGTGATAGGTGATCGCGAACCGGTGCGCCTCGTCGCGGACGCGCTTCACGAGGTAGAGCGACGGCGAGCCCCCCGGCAGCACGACCGGCGCGTCCCACTCCGGCACGAAGAGCTCCTCCTCGCGCTTCGCGAGCGCGGCCACGGGGACGCCCGTTACCCCGATGTCCTCGAGCGCCTCGATAGCGGCCGACAGCTGCGCCGTGCCGCCGTCGACCAGGAGCAGGTCCGGGTGGCGGGCGAAGCGCGCGCCCTCCTTCGCCTCGCGCTGGAACCTGCGCTGCAGCACTTCACGCATCATCGCGACGTCGTTGGACTCGGACGTCTCCGCACGGATCCTGAAGCGGCGGTAGGCCGACGGGTCCGCCCTACCCGCTTCGAACACGACCATCGAGCCCACCGAGAAGCGCCCGTGAAGGGTCGAGATGTCGTAGCACTCGATGCGCAAGGGCGCGCTGGGCATGCCGAGCGCTTCCTGGAGCTCGGTCAGCGCCTGGCTGCGTGTGGTCAGGTCACCCGCCCGGTTCGAGCGGTGCAGCGCGAGCGCGTGCTCAGCGTTGCTCCGAACCGTCTCGGCCAGAGCCCGCTTGGGGCCGCGTTGCGGAACGCGGATGGACACCTGGGATCCGCGCAGCCCACTCAGCCAGGTCGTGAGCTGACCGGCATCGGTCGGCATGGCGGGGACCAGGACCTCGCGCGGGATGACGTCGGCGTTCGCGCTCAGGTCCGACCAGGACCCGGCCTCGCCGTACACCTGCTGGAGGAGGTGCTCGACCAGGTCGGCGTCGTCCAGGTCCTCGACCTTCTCCACCACCCAGCCGCGCTGTCCACGGATCCGGCCGTCTCGCACGTGGAACACCTGGACCGCCGCCTCGAGCTCGTCGCCGACCAGCCCGAAGATGTCGGCGTCGGTCCCGTCGGCGAGCGCGACCGCGTTGCGCTCCGTCGCGTGCTCGAGCGCCGCGATGTCGTCGCGCAGCCGTGCCGCCTGCTCGAAGTCGAGATCCGCCGCCGCGTCGCGCATGCGCTGCGCCAGGCGCCGCGTGAACTTCGCGGCGTCCCCTGCCATGAAGTCGCAGAAGTCCGCCGCGAGCGCCTGGTGGTCGTCGGGCGAGATGCGCCCGACGCAGGGCGCCGAGCACTTGTCGATGTAGCCGAGCAG
>PKWR01000214.1 GCA_003133285.1 Coriobacteriia bacterium | reverse complement strand
TACGGGAGCAGCCGCAGATCCTCTTCTCTTCTCATCGGGTCCGGCTACATGGTCGCGGCGTTCGTAGCCACCTATGCGATGACGCTCGCGCCCGAGTTCCCGCCACGCGCGTGGACCGGCATCATCGTTCTGGCTGTGACGGCTGCCGGTGTGATGTACTCGGGCATCGACCTCGACCGGCGGTTCGTCCGGCAGTTGGTGACGGTCGTGTTGTGCTTTGGGATCGCCAGGTTCGCCGTCGGTTTCGCGTACGTGTACGCGATGGACATCGGGCCGTTCGGGCAGCGATGGGCCGAGCGCGTCGCCCTGATCCAACGCGAGAGGGTGTCTGGTCGCGCGGACGTCGTGGTACCGTCCGTCGCCGCGCTCACGACCTACAATGCGGCGTACGGCATCAAGGACCTCGACTCCGATCCTGCAGAGTGGCCGAATGCGGACATCGCGCGCTTCTACGGCGTGTCCTCTGTTCGGGTCGAAGAGGGGACCGACTAGTGCCCGTGTGCGGGCGGCGTGCGCGCACCGGAGGCGGTGCCCGGCGTTCTTGAGGAGTGCGTCGAGGACCGTCGTCGGCCGGACACCGCGGCGTTCAGCTTCGACGCGTGGCACAGCGTGACCCCAGGAGGTGGTACGTCGATATGCAGGCTCGGGCCGCAAGGGCCGTTCATGGCAAGCGCGAGGACCGCGGGGAGGCGCGCGGCCGGGCGTACGTCCTCGGCCGGATCTGCTTCCTCGCGCTCGTCGTCCTGACACCGCTGGTCATCGGCGCCTTGCCGCCTCAGGCCGGGCCGGTCGCCCTGTTCCGCGCCTTCGATCCGGTCAGTCTGCCCAAGGTCGTGGTCCTGCTGGTGCTCGCGGGTCTGTCGCTGGGCTCACTCTGCGTGAGTGCGGCTCGCGGTGAGTCGGAACTGCGCTGGCACCCGGTCCTCTGGGTCCTGGTCGCGCTCGTCGGCTGGGCGGGTGTCTCGACATTCTTCGCGGCAAGCCCCGCGGTGTCGATATGGGGAGCCTATCTCCGCAACGAGGGGCTCGTGGCGATCCTGGGCTACGGCCTGGTCGCCTTCCTTGCGGTCCAGTACGTGCGGTCGACTGGCGATCTTCGCACCGTGATGGCCGCGGCGGTCGTGTCCGGATCGCTTGTCTCCGTGTACGCCCTGCTGCAATACGCGGGAGTCGACCCGATCGAGTGGTCCCAGACGTGGCGCGTCGTGTCGTCGTTCGGCAACGCCGACATGCTGGGCGACTACTTGGTGTTCCCGTTCGCGCTGGCACTGGGGTTAGCGCTCTCGGCCCGCGACAGATGGCGCAAGCTCGGTTGGTGGGCGGCCGGGGCGCTGATCACACTGGCACTGGCGGCAACGGAGACACGAGGGGCTTGGATCGCGGTCTTCGTCCTGGTGATGTGCATGATATGGGCGGGTTGGCGTCGACTCCAGGACGCCTCGCGTCGACAGAAGCTGACGTTGGCGGGGCTGGCGGTCGGTCTGACGGCCGTCGTCGCTACCGGGATCGTCCTCGTCGTGCGAGGCTCCGCGGGAGGCTCGGCATCGTTGTCGTCGGTGCTTGCGAACGCCAGCAACGGGCGCACCGTGATCTGGCTCATCTCCTTGCGTGCCTGGTTGGTGCACCCCATCACCGGTTGGGGCCCGGATGCCTTCATGCGTGCGTTCGAGAGTGCCGTGGGGGCGGACTGGTACGCGACGCTCTCGGGCGGAGGCGTGGGCTTCGGGTCGGCCGACAACGCCCACAACTTCCTCGTCCAGGCGCTCGTGACGCTCGGCATCCCTGGGCTCGCGCTGACGGCGTGGGCGCTCATCCGCACGGCCATGGTCTCTCGTGGCGGCATACGCTCCGCGAACGGCCGCAGCCGTCTGCTACTCGTGGCGCTGTGGGGGGCGCTCGTCGGCATGACGGTGGCATTGATGTTCGGCGTGACCACGCCCGAGGTGTCGGCGTGGTTGTGGCTGACCGTGGGCTTGATCCTCGCTCCTGCTTCGCACCGGGTCCCCCTCGTGCCGAGAGCGGCGCTCGTGACCGGCGTGGCACTCGGCCTCGCGCTCGCGTCGTGGGCGGGCTCGTGGTTGGTCGCCGATGTCATCGTGGGGAGGGCCATGCAGGATGAGGCCGGTCCGGCTCAGGTCTCGGCGCTGGCGAGCGCGGCGACGCTCAACCCGCTCTCGCCCAGGTACCGGTGGTTCGTCGGTGAAGCGCTCGTGAACGAGGCGGTCGCCGGGCAACGCGCCGGGCAGAGTCGGCAGACGGTCGACGGGACCATGCTCCGGGCCATCTCTGCCTACTACGCAGCCGCAGCCGCGGACCGAGGCGACGTACTCGTGCGCGTCGCGCTGGCCGATGTTCTGACCAGCTACGCGAGGAACAACCCCGGGAGCGATGCCGCCCAGCGCGCGGTCGGCGTCGCGCTGGAAGCCGTGGGCATCGGGCCTCGTGACGTCGCCGCCCTGGTGACTCTTGCGAAGGCCTACCAGGTCGCCGGCAGCCACGTCGACGCGGTGAGCACCGCACGGCTCGTCCGGGAGGTCGCGCCGGCATACGCTGCGCAGATGCTGGGCTCGCTCGGCGCCGAGACCACCTCGACGCCGTAGGTGCTCTTCGCTCAGCGAGCGGGTCGGAGGTACGTCGGCTCGCTGCTACACTAGGTCTCCCCGCCGTCGCTCCCGATGGTGCTGCCCCGAAGGACAGAAGAGCATGGCACGCGAAGAGAAGACGATCTCCAAGAACAAGAAGGCGTTCCACGAGTTCTTCATCGAGGACCGCTACGACGCGGGGCTGGTACTGACCGGTGTCGAGGTCAAGTCGCTGCGTGAGAACGGCGCGTCTCTGCGCGAGTGCTTCGCGCTGGTCCGCGGCGGTGAGGCGTGGCTCCACGGGCTGCACATCTCCCCGTACTCCCACGGCAACCGCGAGAACATCGACCTCGATCGCCCTCGCAAGCTCCTGCTGCACAAGCAGGAGATCCGCGAGCTGAGCGGCGAGCTGAAGCAGAAGGGCTTCGCGCTCATCCCCCTGCGCATCTACTTCAACACCGACAACCTGGCCAAGGTCGAGCTCGGCCTCGCCAAGGGCAAGAAGCTGCACGACAAGCGCGCCAGCATCGCGGAGAAGGACATGAACCGCGATGCCGCCCGCGACCTGCGCGAGCGCAACAAGGGCCTGTAGAGGAGCATCGGCAGACCCGCGCGCTCGTCGGTGTCCGTGGCACGGTCCTCGCTCCGGCCCTATACTGTATCTGCGCCGCGACATGCGGCGCGCTCATTGACATGCACGGTCGATGCGCACCTTCGGGGGCGACTGGTTTCGACGCGATACGTGTTGCGGAAGAAGCAGGCCGAGGTCCCCTCGCCTCGTTAAACAGGGGGAAAGACGCTTAGGCGCCAACAATAACTACGCTCTCGCTGCTTAATAAGTAGCGACGTCGCCCGGCAGGAGTCCCCGCTGCCGGTCCCGACGACACCAGGGGACTACCGGAGCCGCTGACGCAGGTATGCGGCGAGGGAATGAGATCCTACTGGGCAGAAGGCACGCGGGTCGACAGGTGTCGCCTTCGCCGAGAAAACAACTGGAGACTGAGCCTGGAGATGCTTCCGTGGTATGGGTCGTGGACCGGAGTTCGATTCT
>PKWR01000102.1 GCA_003133285.1 Coriobacteriia bacterium | reverse complement strand
GGTGACGCGGGCGCCGGTCGCCGTGTCCGCGATCGTGACGCCCAAGGCCGCCAGTCCGTCGCGGACGGCGTCGGCGCGGGACCAGTCGCGCTCGGCACGCGCCGATGCGCGGGCCGCGAGCAGTGCCTCAGCGGCTTCGGCGGGGTCCGCACCGGCGTAGCCCGCCAGCTCCGCGGCGAGCGGGACCACTCCGGCGGGCAGGCCCGCCTGCTCCCCGACGGCGTCGACCGTGACCCCGAAGACCGCCATCAGCTCGGCGACGACGTCGGCCGCCTCCGAGAGGGTGCCCAGGTCGGCCACAGAGAGCGCGGCCTCGTTCGATGAGCGGAAGCCGTTCGCCTGCCGCACAAGGTCGAACACCGCGCCGAGCGCGCCGGCGGTGTTGAAGTCGTCGTCCATCTCTGCCGTGAAGCGCTCGCGCGTCGCAGCGATGGCCGCCCCGAGCGCCTCACGCTCCGCAGCGGGCGCGCCTTCGGCCGCGGGAGGCCGGCTCTCGGCCCACCGTACGGTCTGAAGCATGTTGGCGATGCGCTCGTAGGCGGTCGTGGCCTCGTCGAGGCGCTCGGTGGAGTAGTCGAGAGAGCTGCGGTAGTGCGTCTGCAGCATCAGGAGCCGGATGACGGGCGCCGGGTATGCCTCGAGCACGTCCTTCAGGAGAAGGAAGTTGCCCAGCGACTTCGACATCTTCTCGGAGTCGACCTGCAGCATGCCGCCGTGCAGCCAGTAGTTCGCGAAGGTGACGCCCGTCGCGGCCTCCGACTGGGCGATCTCGTTCTCGTGATGCGGGAAGATCAGGTCCGACCCGCCGCCGTGGATGTCGAACGGCAGCCCGAACTCCATCTCGGCCATCGCCGAGCACTCGATGTGCCAGCCGGGGCGCCCTTCGCCCCACGGGCTCGGCCAGTGCGGCTCGCCCGGCTTGGCCGACTTCCACAGCGCGAAGTCGAGGGGATCGCGCTTGCGGCTGTCGGGTTCGATGCGCGCCTGGTTCTCCATCTCCTCCACGTCACGGCCGGAGAGCTTGCCGTAGCCGGGGAAGCTGCGTACCGCGAAGTAGACGTCGCCGTCGGAGTCGTAGGCGTGATCGCCGGCGATCAGCCGCTCGATCAGCTCGATCATCTGCGGGATCGTCTCGGTGGCCTTGGGCCGGACGGTCGGGTCCTTGATCCCGAGGGCGCGCATGGCGGAGATGAAGGCCTCGGTGTAGTCGGCCGCCACCTCGGATGCGGCGCGGCCCTCCTCGTTGGCGCGATTGATGATCTTGTCGTCGACGTCGGTGATGTTCTGGACGAAACGCACGTCGAGCCCGCGGTACTCGAGGTACCGGCGGATCACGTCGAACGACAGGAACGTACGGGCGTTCCCGATGTGGATGTGGTTGTAGACGGTCGGGCCGCACGCGTAGATGGAGAGCTTGCCCTCCTCGCGGGGGACGAGATCCTCTTTTGCGCGGGCCATGGTGTTGTAGACGCGAAGGGTCACTCTGCGGTCCTTCCGGGCTCAGTCGATCGGGCGCGAGTCCTGCGGCTCGAGGACATCAGGCGTCTTGCTGTCCGGCGGTGCGGAGACCGAGCCCGCGACGGCCTCGTCGCGAGCGATGCGAGCATCCATCCGGTCGATGCGGTGCTGCAGGCAGCGGAACATCTCGACCACCGGGTCGGGGAGGTCCTCGTGGTGCAGGTCGACCACGTCGACGCGTGCACCTTCCCGCACGACGATGCGCCCGGGAACGCCGACGACTGTGCAGTTCGGCGGCACGTTGTTCACGACCACCGCGCCCGCTCCGATCTTGCTGCCGTGGCCGACCGTGATGTCACCCAGGACGGTGGCGCCCACGCCGATGACGACGCAGTCCTCGATGGTCGGATGGCGCTTCCCGCGCTCCTTGCCGGTCCCGCCGAGAGTGACGCCTTGGTAGATGGTCACGGTGTCGCCGATGATGCACGTCTCGCCGATCACCACACCCATGCCGTGATCGATGAACAGGCCTTCGCCGATGGTCGCGCCGGGATGGATCTCGATCCCGGTGCGGTGCCGGACACCCTGGCTGAGGGCACGCGCCAGGAAGGTGTGTCCGCTGAGATAGAGACGGTGCGTCACGCGGTGGCGGCGGATCGCCTTGAGCCCAGGGTAGTTGAAGTAGGCCGACCAGGCGGACGTCGCCGCGGGGTCGCGCTCCATGATCGCCTGTATGTCACGCCGAAGCCGGTCGAACACGTGGGGTCGCACCTGCGATTCTCGAGATCATGGGGACGTCGGACCTTTGGGGGTCAGTGTACCCACCCGTCCGCTCCCACGTCACGCCCGCAGCGCGCGCTCGAGCCTCCGGACGGCCTCGGCATTCCCGAGGAAGGTCAGCAGGGTCGCCGCCGGGAGACCGTGGGCGCGCCCGGTCAGCGCGGCCCGTACGGCCGGGAACGCCTCGCGCAGAGGCAGGCCCGCCGAGCGCAGCGCATCACGCAGGTCACCGGTCTCAGGCGCGCGCAGCGCCTCGAGAGCGACCTCGAGGGCCGGCAGGGCCGCCGGCGAGGCGAGGGCCGCGAGGGCCTCCTCGTCGGGGGCGAGCGGCTCGGCGACGCCCGAGACCAGCCCGCGGACGTCGCCCGCGACCTCGACCTCGTCGGCCAGCGCCTCGGCCACCGCGCGCGACCCCGCGCCTGGAAGGTCCGGGGCGTGCTCCGCCACGAGCGCGACCCTGTCCTCGCGCGGAAGCAGCGCCATGTGGCGCTTGTTCAGCCAGCGCAACCGCGCAGGGTCGTGGGCCGGGGCCGACGACGAGACGCGGGCGAGATCGAACGCCTCCGCGAGCTCGTCGGTCCCGAGGACCTCGCGCCCTGCCGGGTCGGACCACCCGAGGAGCGCCAGATGGTTGACGACCGCAGCCGGCAGATAGCCCTGCTCGCGCAGAGATGCGATGGACTCGGCCCCGCGCGACTTGGAGAGCGGCCGGCCGTCCGCGCCGAGCACCAGCGGGGCGTGAGCGTAGTTCGGGGCGGTCGCTCCGAGCGCTTCGAGGAGCATCAGATGGCGCGGCGTGTTCGACAGGTGGTCGTCGCCGCGGATGACCAGCGTGATCCGCATCGCCGCGTCATCGACCGCGCACGCCAGGTCGTAGAGGGGGGTCGCGTCCGGGCGGGCCACCAGGAAGTCGCCGATGTCGCTCCCGGCGAAGCGGACGTCGCCGTGTATGACGTCGCGAACCACCCATTCGCGTTCCGGGTCGACCGCGAAGCGCCATGCGAACGGCTCCCCCGCCTCAGCACGCCTGCGTGACTCCGCGGAGTCGATCGATCTGCATCCCCCGCGGTAGCGCGGCGGGCGGCGCCCGTCACCGTCGGTGTGGCGTCCGGCCTCGAGCGTCGCCGCCGCGCAGAAGCAGCGGTAGACGCGACCTGCCGCTTCGAGCCGGCCGAGTGCCTCGGCATAGTGCGCCGTTCGCTCGGACTGGCGGTAGGGGCCGAACGGACCGCCGACGTCGGGGCCCTCGTTCCACGAAAGGCCGAGCCAGGCCAGGTCTCCGAGCAGCCCCCGCTCGCGGCTCAGGTCCGAACGGGCCGCGTCGGTGTCCTCGATGCGGACGACGAAGGTCCCGCCGCCCGAGCGCGCAAGCAGATAGTTGAACAGCGCGGTCCGCGCGCCCCCGAGATGGAGCTCGCCCGAAGGAGCCGGCGAGAAGCGGACACGATCGGGCATGACTAGGACCGCTCGAGCAGGACGACGGCCTGCGCCGCGACGCCCTCGCCGCGGCCCGTCGCTCCGAGCCCCTCGGTCGTGGTCGCCTTGAGCCCGATCCGCGCCGCGTCGACCCCGAGAGCCTCGGCCATGCGGATCCGCATGGTGTCGCGATGAGGCGAGATGCGGGGCGACTCGAGCACGAGCACCGTGTCTGCATCGACGAGATTCCAGCCGCCAGCGCGCATGAGGTCTCCGACCCGCGCCAGCAACCCGATGCTCGAGGCACCGGCCCACGCGGCGTCCGTGTCGGGGAAGTGCGCGCCGATGTCGCCCGCGCGCATGGCGCCCAGGATGGCGTCCATCAGCGCATGGACGAGCACGTCGGCGTCGGAGTGGCCGGCGAGCCCCACCGGGTGCTCGATCTCAACGCCGCCGAGCACGAGGGCCCGGCCCTCCGCGAACGCGTGGACGTCGTAGCCCAGGCCGATCCGCATCTCAGACATGGCCAGCCGCCTCTCCCCGCTCGTGCAGCAGCGCTTCCAGCACGACGAGGTCCTCAGGGACCGTCACCTTGATGTTCCAGCGCGACCCCTCGAGCATCAAGACCTCGCCGCCGCAACGCTCGACCAGCCCGGCGTCGTCCGTTCCCTCGAACTCGTCTGCGGCCACACGCTCATGGGCGTGAAGGAGCGCCGGGAGCCTGAACGTCTGCGGCGTCTGCGCGATCCACAGGCCCGCACGATCCGGCGTGCCCGTGACGCGGCCGGCCGCGTCCGCCTCCTTGATCGTGTCGAAAGCGGGATGCCCGACCACCACGCCGTCGAGGCCCGGTTCCGCCTCGAGCGCCGCGAAGCCCGCTGCGATCGTGTCGGCGGACACCGCCGCGCGGGCACCGTCGTGCACGGCGACCGCGGTACAGCCGTCCGGCAGTGCCGCGAGTCCCGCCGCCACCGACTCCCGGCGCGTCGCTCCTCCCGGAATGACAGCGAGGACCTTGCGGGCGCCGATCGCATCGACGGCCTGGGCGCGGTACGCCGCCACGCGATCGGGATGCGCAACGATGATGATCACATCGACGGCGTCACAGCACTCGAACGCAGCCACGGTGTGCGCGAGGACCGGCATTCCTGCCACGAGCGCGAGCTGCTTCCCGTCGGAACGGCCGAAGCGCTCGCCCGAACCACCGGCGACGATGACGGCCGCGTTCACAGCCCCACCTTCGGGCGCGCGAACACCATGCGCCCACCGGCGGTCTGCAACACGGAAGTGACGATGACGTCGACGTCCTCGCCCAGGTAGGGCTTGCCGTTGTGGACGACGACCATCGTGCCATCGGTGAGGTAGCCGACGCCCTGGTCGGACTCCTTGCCCTCGCGCGCGATGTTGATGCGGATGGTCTCGCCGGGAAGATGCGCCGGCTTCAGAGAGGAGGCCAGGTCGTTGATGTTGAGGACCCCGACACCCTGGACACGCGCGACCTGCGTGAGGTTGTAGTCAACGGTGATGATCGTGGCACCCGCATCGCGTGCCAGCTGGACCAGCTTGCTGTCGACGTCCGGGATATCCGGGTAGTCGACGGAGAACACGTCGACGGCATGCTCGCCTGTGCGCAGGACGGCGAGCAGGTCGAGTCCGCGGCGGCCGCGAGCGCGGCGCAGGTCGTCAGCGGAATCGGCGAGCGTCTGCAGCTCTGCGAGCACGAAGCCGGGGACGCGCACGCTTCCCTCGACGAAGCCGGCGCGCAGCAGTTCGGCGAAACGACCGTCGATCACCGCGCTGGTGTCGAGGACCTTCGTGGACGCGCCGTCCGGGCCGTCGGACCCGGGAGCCGCATGCGCCAGAATGCGCGCGACATCGCGCCGCTTGATCAGCGCCGCGCGGACTCCCACGTAGGCGAAGACGATATAGAGCCCCATCTGGCCGGCGAGACCCAGGATCGGTGGCTGCAGCGAGCGGACGGGCTGGGACAGGATGAGGGCGATGACAAGGCCGACCAGCAGGCCGACGACGGCGAGGACGAGATCGCTGATGGACATGCCGCGGAGGTAGTCCTCGAAGAAGAGGTAGCTCCGCTGCAGTTCCCTTCCGATCATTCCACCGAATATGAAGCCGATCGACGCTCCGAGGATGACGAACAGGATGATGACGGTCGGGACGGAGTAGCCGAGCTGCGCATTCATATCGATGAGGCCCTGAACGCTCAGACCTGCCAGCGCGCCCAGTGTCGCCATGACGAACCGGGTGAGCTGAACGAACATGTGTGTGCGACGCGTGCCGTGCAGCGCGATACAGAGCGCCGCCCGCGTCGTCACCCCCCTCCAGGCGTGGGACGTTGCGCGTCCCTTGAACGGTTCGATGATACGCCAGCGATTCTACCACCAGCGCCTGACAACCTCGCCCCGAGCGGCGGACCTTCGACGGACGAACGGACGGGCGCTAGACCGCCGCGGAGCCCCGCAACCTGCGCAGGCCGTCGGCGATGGTGCGCGCCCGGCGCGCTCCGACCCCATCGACCTCGTCGAGCTGCTCCTCGGTCGCCCGTGAAAGCGCCACCAGCGTCGAGAAGCGCTCCACCAGGCGGTTGATCACCGCTCCCGGCAGCGAGGGGATGCGACGCAGGACCCGGTACCCGCGCGAACGCACGGGGTGTTCGAGCATGTCCGCCGAGGTCGGAAAGCCTAGGACTGTGGTGACCGCAAGATCGTCGAGCACCTGTTCCTGGGTCATCTCCGACAGGGCGATTCGTGCCGCGGTCGCCTGCCGGGCGCCGGAGGTCACCAGATAGTCCCGCAGGATCAGCGCATGCTCATCGCTGACGTTCGCGGTCACCTCCTCGGCCTGCATGGCGACGAGGCGGCCCTCGGTGCCGAGCTGGTCGACGTAGCGCGCGACCTCACGCGCCACACGTTGCACGAGCTCGGAGCGCTGCATGGCCAGGACGACGTCGCCGACGGTCACCGCGTCCTCGAACTCGAGAAGGGTCAACCGCGCCATGACCTCGTCGAGGCGGATACGGTAGCGCTGCAGTGTCTGGAGGGCCTGGTTCGCCTTCGCCAGGACCACGGTCACGTCCTCCACGGTTATGCGCCGGCCGGCGCGATACAGGCTCACGATGTTGCGGCGCTGCGATACCGAGACGACCAGCGCGGAGCACTGCCGGCTCACGCGCTCGGCCGTCCGATGACGCATGCCGGTCTCCATGGTGGGCAGCGACGCGTTCGGGACCAGATGGACGTTGGCGCGGAGGATCGTCCGGCACTCGTCGTCGAGCAGGATGGCCCCGTCCATCTTCGCCAGCTCGAAGCACCGCTGCGGCGTGAACGGGACGCCCAGCGAGAAGCCGCCATCGCACAGCGGCTCGACATGCTGGATGTCTCCGATGACGATCAGCGCGCCCACGTCGGCGGAGATGATGCTGTCCAGCGCCTCGCGCAACTCGGTGCCGGGGGCGACGCGACGCAGCACGTCGGCGACCTTCACTGATGGTTTCGCGTCCAACGTCCCTCCTCAGGCTTCCTGTTCTCGATTGTACCCGGCCGGCAGGGGCCCCGGTCAGCCACCCACCAGGGCGACCGCCGCCGACACGGATGCCATCGCGCGCATGTCGACGCCGGGGACCGCCGTGTCGCGTCCCGGCGCCGCGGCGATGATGTGGAGACCGAGTCTTGCGGCCTCGGCGGCGCGCGCTGCCGCGTGCGCGACGGGCCGCACCTCGCCTGCGAGCCCGAGCTCCCCGAACGAGGCGAGGCCCGAAGGAAGGGCGATGTCGCGCCGCGCGGATGCGAGCGCGAGCGCGAGCGGCAGGTCCGCGGCGGGCTCCGAGATCTTCACGCCGCCGGCGACCGACACGTACACGTCCTGCTGGCCGAAGGTCAGGCCCGCGTGCCGCTCCAGGACCGCGAGCACCTGCAGGAGCCGGGGCAGTTCGATCCCCGTCGCGAGGCGCCGGGGCATCTGCAGATAGGAGGGACTCACGAGCGCCTGTATCTCGACCAGGACCGGGCGCGAGCCCTCCATTGCGGCCATCACCGCGGATCCCGAGGCGCCGACGGGACGGTGCTCGAGCAAGGCTGCCGACGGGTTGGCGACGACGCGCAGGCCTCCCTCGGCCATCTCGAACACGCCGATCTCGGAGATCGAGCCGAAGCGGTTCTTCACGGCGCGCACGATACGGAAGGTGTGGTCGCGGTCGCCCTCGAAGTACAGCACGGTGTCCACCATGTGCTCGAGGACGCGCGGGCCTGCGATCGCCCCCTCCTTGGTCACATGGCCCACCAGGAGCGTGGTGACGCCATGCTCCTTGGCGACGCGTGTGAGGCGCGCGGTCGAGGCGCGGACCTGGCCGACCGATCCGGCGGTGCCAGGAGCGTCCGGGTCGATCATCGTCTGGATCGAGTCGACGATCAGCACGTCCGCTCGGTCCTCCAGCGCAGCCGCCTCGACGGAGGTGACGTCGGTGGCGGGCAGCAGACCGATGTCACCCGCGCACGCGAGGCGCTCGGCCCGCATCTTCACCTGCGCCGGGGATTCCTCTCCGCACACGTAGAGCACGCGCTTCCCGCTGCGGGCGAGCGAATCGGCCACCTGGAGCAGCAGCGTCGACTTGCCGATCCCGGGCTCGCCCCCAAGGAGCACGATCGAGCCACGCACGAGACCGCCACCGAGCACACGATCGAATTCATCGATGCCCGTGGGAACCCGCCGGTCGCCGGCGGTCCGGACCTCGGAGAGACGCACCGGGCGCGTGACCGGCATCGAGACACGCGAGGAGGCCCCGGATCTCTCCGCGGCCTCCTCGATGAACGTCCCGTATTCCCCGCACTCGGGGCAGCGACCGGCCCACTTGACCTCGACGTGCGAACACTGTGCGCACCGCCAGGCCGTGCGTGCCTTCGCCATGTGCGTCTACTCGCCCGAAGCGCCGCTGCTGGCCGACCCTGAGCCGCCGCCGGCGGTGGTGCGCGGCGGCATCATGGCCTTCTTGCGCGATGCTTTCTCGGCGGGCTTGGGGGTCTCGACGGCGCCGTTGCCGTGGGCGAAGACGACCTTGCCGTCGACTGCCGTCAGCTCGACGACGTCGCCGGGGCTCCACTGCCCTGCGAGCATCTCCTCGGAGAGCGGATCCTCGACGAGGCGCTGGATCGCGCGTCGCAGCGGCCGCGCGCCCGAAGTCGGGTCGAAGCCCTCCTTCGCGAGCACCTCGCGAGCCTCGGGCGTCAACTTCACGCCGATGCCGCGCGAGAACAGGTGCGTGCGCAGGTCGTCGATCATCAGGTCGACGATCGAGCCGATCTCGTCGGTCGTCAGCTCGTGGAAAACGATGACCTCGTCGACGCGGTTGAGCAGCTCGGGGCGGAACAGCTTCTTGAGCTCCCCGGTCACCCGGCCCTTGATCGCCTCGTGATCGAGCTCCTGCCCCGAGGTGCCGAAGCCGAGCGCCGTCTTGCCCTTGGCGATGTCGCGCGCGCCCACGTTGCTCGTCATGATGATGATCGCGTTCTTGAAGTCGATCTTGCGGCCCTGAGCGTCGGTGAGCCGCCCCTCCTCCAGGATCTGGAGCAGGACGTTGAACACGTCCGGGTGCGCCTTCTCGATCTCATCGAACAGGATGACGCTGTACGGCTTGCGGCGGACGAGCTCGGTGAGCTGACCGCCCTCTTCGAAGCCGACGTAGCCCGGAGGCGAACCGACCAAACGCGAGACGGTGTGCTTCTCCATGTACTCGCTCATGTCGAGCGAGATGAGCGCGTCCTCGCTGCCGAACAGGAACTGTGCGAGCTGCTTGGCGAGCTCGGTCTTGCCCACACCCGAAGGGCCGAGGAAGATGAACGACCCCGCGGGGCGGTTCGGGTCCTTGAGGCCGGCGCGGGCGCGACGGATCGCGCGAGACACCGCTGAGACGGCCTCGTCCTGGCCGATGACCCTCTCGTGGATCGAGCCTTCCATGCGCAGCAGCTTCTCCGTCTCGGCCTCTGTGAGCGCCGTGACCGGGATGCCCGTCCACATCGAGACGAGCTCGGCGATGTGGGCCTCGGTGACCTCGACGACGCGGGACTTGTCGGGCTTGAGCCACTCGTCCTCGATCGCGCGCTTCTCGGCCAGCACCTGCTTCTCCTTGTCGCGCAGCGAGGCGGCCTTCTCGAACTCCTGGGCCTCGATGGCGGCTTCCTTCTCCTGGCGCACCGCGCGCAACCGGTCCTCGACCTCACGCACGTCGGGAGGAGCGGTCATCATCTGGATGCGCATCTTCGAACCGGCTTCGTCCATCAGGTCGATGGCCTTGTCCGGCAGGAACCGATCGGAGATGTAGCGGTCCGCGAGCGTGGCCGCGGCCTCGAGCGCCCCGTCGGTGATCGAGACGCGGTGGTGCGCCTCGTAGCGGTCGCGCAGGCCGTGCAGGATCTCGATCGTCTCGGCGACCGACGGCTCGCCCACGGTGATGGGCTGGAACCGGCGCTCCAGGGCGGAGTCCTTCTCGACGTACTTGCGGTACTCGTCGAGNNGCGTCGATGGCGCCCTCGGCGGCACCGGCACCCACCAGCGTGTGCATCTCGTCGACGAACAGGATGATGTCGCCGCGCTCGTGGATCTCCTTGATGACCTTCTTGAGGCGCTCCTCGAACTCGCCGCGGTACTTCGAGCCGGCGACCAGGGCGGCGAGGTCGAGGGTGTACAGCTGCTTGTTGCGCAGCGTCTCCGGGACCTCGTCGCGCGAGATCTTCAAAGCGAGGCCCTCGACGACGGCCGTCTTGCCGACGCCGGGCTCGCCGATGAGCACGGGGTTGTTCTTGGTGCGGCGCGACAGGATCTGCATGACGCGCTCGATCTCCTGCTCGCGGCCGACCACCGGGTCCAGCTTGCCCTCGCGGGCCATGCGCGTCAGGTTGCGGCCGAACTCGTCCAGCAGCTGGCTCGAACCGCCCGCATGCTCTTCGCCGCCCTGCTCGCTCGGCTTGCCGTAGTAGCCCGACAGAAGCTGGATGACCGCGGAGCGGACCTTCTCCAGGTCGGCGCCGAGATTGAGCAGCACCTGCGCGGCGACGCCCTCGCCCTCGCGGATGAGGCCGAGCAGGATGTGCTC
>PKWR01000177.1 GCA_003133285.1 Coriobacteriia bacterium | reverse complement strand
CGGACGAAGCGCACGACTTGGCGCTTGTCCTCGCTCGTGCCGCACCCGATACAGGTGCGGATGGCGGGCTTGCGGGGCCGCATGGGTTACTTGACCGCCTCCTTGTCGTGCAGGGAACACAGCGTCGAACCGGGTTTGGACCGGTTGCGGCACCGGATGCCGTTCGCCGACAGGGCGGAGCACCGGCCGTCACCCTCGACATGCTCGGCTTCGCCCGCAGCAGGGGCCGCGGCGTCGCTCATGCCCGCCTGCACCGCCTGCATCTGGCTCTTGATGTCGATGCGCCAGCCCGTGAGCTTCGCGGCGAGGCGGGCGTTCTGGCCCTCCTTGCCGATGGCCAGTGAGAGCTGGTCGTCGGGGACGATGACGGTCGCGGAACGCTCCGCGTCGCTGACGATGACCTTGGAGACCTTGGCCGGCGACAGCGCGTTCGCCACGAACTGCGCAGGGTCGTCGCTCCACGGAACGACGTCGATGCGCTCGCCGCGAAGCTCGCCGACGACCATGCGGACGCGGCTGCCCTTCGGGCCGACGCACGCGCCGACGGGATCGAGCCCGGGCTCGCGGCTGGAGACGGCGATCTTGCTGCGCAGGCCCGGCTCGCGCGCCACGCTCTTGATCTCGACGATCCCATCGTAGATCTCGGGGACCTCGAGCTCGAAGAGGCGCTTGAGCAGGCCGGGATGGGTGCGCGACACGACGATGGAGGGCTCTTTCGTCGTCTTGCGGACCTCGATGATGTAGGCCTTGATGCGCTGGTTGTGGTCGTAGCGCTCCGAGGAGGGCTGCTCGCTCGGCGGCAGGAGGGCCTCGACGCCCTCGCGCAGTTTGATGAGCGTGTAGCGCGCGTCGGACTGCTGGACGGTGCCGGTCACGGCGTCGCCCACGCGGTCCCGGTACTCGTCGAAGATCTGCTCGCGCTCGGCGTCGCGGATCATCCCGATGATGACGCTCTTGGCGGCCTGGGCGGCCGTGCGCGACACGTCGGGAGGCGTGACGTCACGCTCCTCGAAGACCGGTTCCTCCTCGGTGCCGCCCACGGGTACGAGCTCGAAGACGGTGATGCCGCCGGAGTCGCGGTCGAGGACGACCCGGGTCTCGTTCTCCAGGTCGAGGATCTTGCGGTATGTCGCGGCAAGCGACGACTCGAGCCTGTCGAGCATCGCGTACTCGTCGATGTTCTTCTCACGTGCGAGCGCTTTGAGCGCTTCCATAAGCTCAGAGGCCATCGTCAGCCGTCCCTTCCTTGCTGAAGTCGAACTGGACATGCAGTCGTGCTCTCTTGATATCCCCGTACGGGATCCGGACCGTTCCGCCGCCTTCGACGTCGAGCACGATCTCATCGCCCTCGACCGCACGGATCGTGCCCGTGAAGTGCTTGTGGTCGTTGATCTCGTGCGAGGTCGAGATCCTCGCATCGGAGCCCGTGAAGCGCACGTAGTCGGCGAGCTTCACGAGCGGCCGTTCGATACCCGGGGAGGAGACCTCCAGCGAGTAGCCGTTCTTGTATTCCGGAAGCGGATCGAGGAGTTCCTTGATCCACTTGTTCGCTTCGGCGATGTGCTCGATCGTGATGCCGCCCTCGTGGTCGAGGTAGACCCGCACGACCGCGTTGTTGCGGCTGCCGGAGGCCTCGAGGAGCACGAGTTCGAACCCGTGCTCGGCCGCGGCCTCTTCGATGAGGCCCTTCAGGCGGCGTGGGTTGTCATCGGCCATTCGGTGCCTCCTTCCACAACAAAAGAAGCGGGGGTCAGCCCACTTCTCGCACGTCGATCGGTTCCCTTGCAAGTCGATAGTCTAGCACGCGTCGTCACAGTGAGGAAGTGCGCCGGGCGCGCGGCAGCCGCCTCGGCCCCGCACGCGGGGACGCCGGCACTGCGGCGGTCGTGCCCGCGGTCCCTAGGGGTGAGCGGTCTTGGGTGCGAGGCCGGCCTTCGCGGCCGCGACCGCGCCGGTCACGTACGCGACGATCTCCCCGATAGGGACGTTCTCGCGCTCGCCCGTCGCGCGGTCCTTGACCTCTATCACGCCCTCGGCCAGCCCGCGCTTGCCCACGATGATCTGGAACGGCCATCCGATGAGGTCGGCGTCGTTGAACTTCACTCCGGCGCGCTCATCGCGGTCGTCGAGCACGACCTCCACGCCGGCTGCGGCGAGCTCGGACCAGATGCGCTCGCCCGCCTCGAAGACCTCGCCCTCGGTCATGAGCGGCAGGACCGCTACTTCGAGCGGGGCCACGGTCACGGGCCACGCGACGCCGGCCTCGTCGAAGCGCTGCTCGATGACGGCGGCCAGCGAGCGCGACACGCCGACGCCGTAGCAGCCCATCAGGAAGGGCCTCTCGACGCCGTCCTCGTCGGCGAAGGTCGCTCCCATGCTCTCGGAGTACCGCGTCCCGAGTTGGAAGACCTGGCTGACCTCGATGCCGCGCGCGCCCTTGAGCACGCCGCCGCACACCGGGCATCCGTCGCCGGGCTGGGCGCCGACGAGGTCCGCCCACTGCGCGACCTCGAAGTCGCGCCCCGGGAGCGCGTCGACGATGTGGTAGTCGTTCTCGTTGGCGCCGACGCCCCAGGCGACCTCATGCTCGAGCGAGCGGTCGGCGATCACGAGCGTGCCCGCGGGCGGGTTCACCGGCCCGAGCGAGCCCTTCGGGATCTTGAGCGCGGTGAAGTCCTCCTCATCGAGGAGCATGACGCCGGGAGCGGCCCAGTCGGCCTTGACGGCGTTGAGCTCGCGGTCGCCCGGCACGCAGAAGTAGACGGGCGTCCCGTCCGGCAGCTTGCCGGCCATGGTCTTGACCGTGTCGTGCTCGGGGATGTCGAGGAACCCGGCCAGCTCCGCGATCGTGCGGATATCGGGTGTGTGCACCTTGCGCGACGCGCGGGGCTCGGTGGTCCGGGGGTGGCGCGGGACGACGGTCGAGGCCGCGTCCACGTTCGCGGCGTAGCCGCAGTCGCAGTAGACGAGCGCAGCCTCCCCCGACTCCGCCAGCGCCATGAACTCGGTCGTCACCTTGCCGCCGATCTGGCCGGACTCCGCCTCGACGGGGCGGTACTCGAGGCCGAGCCGCTCGCAGATACGCGCGTAGGCGCGGTACATGGCTTCGTAGTGCTCCTGCAGCGACTCCTGCGTGGCGTGGAAGGAGTAAGCGTCCTTCATGATGAACTCGCGGCCGCGGAGCAGCCCGAAGCGGGGCCGCACCTCATCGCGGAACTTGACCTGGATCTGGTAGACGGAGAGCGGCAGCTCCCGGTAGGAGCGCACCTCGTGGCGAACGAGCGAGGTGACGAGCTCCTCGTGTGTCGGTCCGAGGCAGAACTCGCGGCCGTGGCGGTCCTTGAAGCGCATGAGCTCCGGGCCGTAGAGGTCCCAGCGGCCGGATTCCTCCCACAGCTCGGAGGGCTGCATCGCCGGCATGAGCATCTCCTGCGAGCCGATGGCGTCCATCTCCTCGCGAACGATCTGCTCGATCTTGTGCAGGCTGCGCCAGCCCAGCGGCAGGTACGAGTAGACGCCCGCGGCCGCCTTGCGGATCATGCCCGCGCGCAGCAGGACGCGGTGCGACGGAAGCTCCGCCTCGGCGGGGACTTCCTTGAGCGTCGGCGCGTACAGAACGCTCATGCGGAGTGCGACGGTCATGGTGTCTGTCTCTCCCGTTATCGTTTGCCCGTACATGAAGGCCGACCGCGCCTCGGCGACGGTCGGCCGCATCGCGCACGTGCGTGCTTCTCCATGGTTCCCTGGCGGCGCGAAGACCGGCCCGCGGAGCCGACGCATCGGTTCGCGAACGGGACGTGATGCAGGATACCCCATAGCCGTCTCCGCTCCGTCTCCGCGACACACCTCGGCCCCGCACTCTCCGCTGCCGGGCGGGAGTGCGGGGCCGGTGAGACGACTGCCATTCGGGGGCTAGGCGCCCGCGTCGGCAGCCTCGGCCATCGCGGACTCGTGCGAGGGGATCTCATGCGGCGCCTTGACGAACGCGGCGAGCACGGTCGCGACCACGAGGAGGGCCGCCGCCGTCCAGAACGCGTTGTTGAAGTTGCCGAAGACGTCCTTGGCCAGACCCGATCCGATGGAGCCGAGAACGCCGCCCGCGCCCCAGGCCGTGAAGACGAGTCCGTAGTTCACGCCGCTGTGCTTGGTGCCGAAGAAGTCGTAGCACATGGACGGGAACAGGGTCAGGTTCGCGCCGTACATCGCGCCGACGAAGGCGCCGAGCACGAGCAGGACGGTGTAGTCCGCGACCATGCCGGAGGCCAGCAGCACCATGAACGCCGCCTGGAGCATGAACACGCCCATCATGGTCTTCGTTCGGCCGATGCGGTCGGAGACGATGCCGGCGATCGGGCGTCCCGCGCCGTTGCCGATGGCGAGCGCCATGACGAAGGTGAAGGTGGCGCCGGCCTTGGCGACCCAGTCCAGTCCGCCGCCCTTGAACCCGTTCGTGATGNNTCGTGAGCTGGTCGAACACGACCGGGATGCCCTGAGCGTACTTGGCGATGATCCCGACGACCATGAGCCCCGCGCCTGCGGCCACGGCGTACATCGCCCACATCAGCCAGAACTGCGGCGTGCGGACCATCTCCTGCCACGTGTAGTCGCGACCCGGGCCCTTGGCGATCGCCGCGGCCTGGTGGGGCCGGGTGTCCGCCGCGGGCATGTAGCCCGGGAGTGGGTTGCGGAGCAGCTGCGCGAACAGGGTGATGGCGACGAAGAAGCCGAGACCGAGGAAGAGGAACGTGTCGTTGATGCCGGCCGTCGCAAGCAGGTTGCCCGTCAGCGGCGCGGTGTAGACCGACGCCAGTCCGAAGCCGGCGACCACGGTGCCCGAGATCAGGCCCTTCTTGGTCGGAGCGAACCACTTGACCGCTGCCGGCGTGGCTGCCGCATAGGCGAAGCCGATCCCTGCGCCGGTGAGGATCCCGAAGCCGATGGCCAGCCACGGCAGCGACGCGCCCACGTTCGGCACGAGGACGGCCTTGGCGGCCGCGAACGCGGCCTTGGACGTGGCCTCGAAGCTGGCGACCACGGCCGGATCGGCCCCTACGGCCGCAGCCTTGTCTGCGAGCGGCTTGAGCGCAGCGAACGTGGCGGACGCCGCGGCGTCGGCCTTGGGCGCGAAGCTCGCGATGACCATCCCAGCGCCGACCAGGACGCCGCCGATG
>PKWR01000106.1:3923-10060 GCA_003133285.1 Coriobacteriia bacterium | reverse complement strand
CCCGGAGCGCGCCGAGGTCGGTGCAGTCGCCGGGACCCGCTACAGCCACGTGGTGACCTCCTCCAGAGGCCTGCGCGCGGGACGGCGCGCCGCCTCGGCCGAGTAGCCGATCGGAAGGACGGCCACGGGCGTGATCGGCGCGGCGACGCCGATGGCCCCGCGCACCGCGTCGTCGTCGAACGCGCCGATCCAGCACGAGGCGAGACCGCGGTCCACCGCCGCGAGGAGGATCGTCTGCACGGCAGCGGAGCTGTCCTGGATGGCGTAGAGCGTCTCCCCCCGCACGCCGTAGCGTGCCGAGCACGGGCGCGGGTCCACGCACACCACGATGACGACCGGAGCGGCCGTCGCCCACTTCTGCCCCATGGCGGCCGCAAGGCGGTCGCGCGACTCCTGTGTGCGCAGGACGACGAAGCGCCACGGCTGGATGTTCCCGGCCGTGGGGGCGGTGACCGCCGCTTCGAGCAACGCGTTGATGTCCTCGTCGCTCACGGCGAGCTTCGTGTTGAAATGGCGAACGCTGCGCCGCTTCGCGACAGCCTCCAAGAACTCCATCGAAGCCTCCGGCCTGGGGTGCGGTGTGGGTGCGATATCGGTCGCACCGGTCAGTGTCCGTCCATTCTAGACGAGGCGCGCATCCGGGCGCGGGCAGGAATCGAGACCGCTGCGTCGAACATGGGCACATAAGGGGGAAGGAGTGTGATTCCGACATGTCCATGAACGGGCACCAACCTGAGATCTCAGACGAAGAGATCGGCATGCGCACGTTCCAGTTGCGCAAGGCCCAGGCCGTGGAGCGCGCGACCGAGCGCATACGGCAGGGACTCGGCACGGAGTGGAGCAAGTTCACCGCTCCCGAGATCGAGGCCATCGGATACGTGCTGGGCGAGCTGTGGGCGTACATCGCCCACACGGAGTGGGACGACCTGCACTTCAGCACGCTGAGCATCACCGACGTACGTCGCATCCTGAACTTCGCTCGCGAGCTCGTGAATCGCAAGCGCAACAGCGTGGAGGTCCTGCAGGACGTCCACGCGATGATCGTCGTCAAGGGCTAGGCCGCCGAAGGTCTTCGCCCGTCGGGCGTCGCGCGAACAGAGAGGCCCGCCACCATCGGTGGCGGGCCTCTCTGCCGTCCTGCCAGCGTGCCCGTCAGCTCCAAGGCCCCCCGGCCCAAGGGCGACAGGCGCGCTCTAGGCGGCTCCCTGCGCGATCTTCTTCTTGGCCTCGATCTTCTTCTTGACCTTCTTCAGGCGGAACAGGTCCTCGCGCGCGCGCTCGTCGAGCGTCTGACGGATGTAGGCGACCTGCTCCCTGAGCCCCGGGACCGTGATCTGCTCGAGGGCGTTGACGCGGCGGTTCGTCTTCTGGATCTCCTCGCCGAGCCGCTTCAGGCGGGTCTCGATGTCCGCATACTCGATGATGACGTCGAGGATGTTCTCGAACCGGTCGGCCGTCTCATCGATGCGGCTGGAGACGCCGGTGATCGAGTAGCCTCGCGTGAACGAGCTGCGGACCGGGCTCTTGCCCTTAGTGACCACCGGGACCGATACGCCCATGATCTTGGTGCCGGTCATGTCGATCGTGACCTCGCCCTTGGTCGCCATGGCGACCGAGCGGACCGACACGTTGCCGTCGACCGACTTGGCCACGGCAAGCGAGTACTGCGCTTCGGACACGGCCTTCTGCAGCGAGCCCGACAGGCGCAGGGTCTCGTCCATGACCGACATGAACTCGATGAGCAGCGCGTCGCGCTTCTGCTTGAGCAGGTCCATGCCCTGGACGGCGAGCCCGATCTGGGCGCGTCTCTCGAGGAGCTCTGATCGTGTTGGCCGGACCTCTTCCATGGCCTAGAGATCCCCGCCCTTCGCTGCTGCGGGAGCGTTCGGATGGTACTTGGGGATGAAGTCACGGACGCGCTTGAGCTCGCCCATCGGCAGCCCTGCGAGCAACTCCCAGGAAACGGTCAGCGTGTCGATGATCGAGCGGCCCTCTTCACCCTGGCCGATGATCGTCTTCTCGAAGTCGTCCGCGAACCGCAGGTAGCGGCGGTCCGTGTCGGAGAGGGCCTCCTCGCCGACGATGGCGACCAGGCGGCGAAGGTCGCGGCCCTGCGCGTACGCGGCGTAGAGCTGGTTCGCGACGGCGCGGTGGTCCTCACGCGTCTTGCCCTCGCCGATACCGAGGTTCATCAGGCGGCTCAGGCACGGCAGCACGTCGATCGGCGGGTAGACGCCGCGGCGGTGCAGCTGGCGCGAGAGCACGATCTGACCCTCGGTGATGTACCCGGTGAGGTCGGGGATCGGGTGCGTGATGTCGTCGTCCGGCATCGTCAGGATCGGGAGCTGCGTGACCGAGCCCTTGTTGCCTTTGATGCGGCCGGCGCGCTCGTAGATCATGGAGAGGTCGGTGTACATGTAACCCGGGTAGCCGCGGCGACCCGGCACCTCTTCGCGTGCGGTCGAGACCTCACGGAGCGCCTCGCAGTAGTTCGTCATGTCCGAGAGGACGACGAGGACCTGCATCCCCTTCTCGAAGGCGAGGTACTCGGCCACGGTGAGGGCCACCTTCGGGGTGAGCAGACGCTCGACGGTCGGGTCGTCGGCCAGGTTGAGGAAGAACACGACGCGCTCGAGCGCCCCGGTGTCCTCGAACTGCTGCATGAAGTACGCGGCCTCGCGGTGCGTGATGCCCATGGCGCCGAAGACGATGGCGAACTCCTCGCCGGAACCGACGCGCGCCTGACGGATGATCTGCGCCGCCAGCTCGTTCGCCGGAAGGCCCGAGCCCGAGAAGATCGGGAGCTTCTGGCCGCGGACCAGCGTGTTCAGGCCGTCGATGGCCGAGACGCCGGTCTCGATGAAGTCGGCCGGCTGGTCGCGACGGTACGGGTTGATCGGCGAGCCCGTGATCTCGAGGCGCTTCTCCGGGATGACCGGAGCCCCGCCGTCGATCGGCTTGCCGGTGCCGTTGAGGATGCGGCCGAGCAGTTCCGGCGCGACCTCGACCTTGGCGACCTCTTCGAGGAAGCGGACCGTCGTCTTGTCGACGTCGATGCCGCGCGTTCCCTCGAAGACTTGGATGACGGCGATGTCGCCGCTGATCTCAAGGACCTGCCCGGTGCGGACGCTGTCGTCCGGCATCGAGATGGAGACCATCTCGTTGTAGGCGACACCGTGCGCGTTGTGCACGAAGATCAGCGGTCCCGTGACGTACTCGAGGGTCCGGTAGTCGGTCGACATGAGTGAGCGGCGCGGGGCCGCCTCAGCAGTCGGCGTCATCTAGAGCACCTCGATTCCGGCGATGTCCTCGGCAAGCTTGGAGGTGTAGCCCTGCATGAATGCGATGGCCTCCTCGTGCGGGGTCGTCTTGATGCCCGCGATCGTGTCGCGGATCGGCAGCTCGAGCACCTGCCGCAGCGACACGCCACGGTTGAGGGCGGCGATGGCCGCGTCAGAGAAGGACAGGATCACCTTGAGGATCCAGTAGGCCTTCAGCGGCGGGCAGTAGGCGTCGACCTCATCGAATGCGAACTGCTGCAGGAAGTCCTCGCGCAGCATGCGCGCGACCTCTAGGATGATCTTCTCCGACTCCGGCAGAGCGTCCGGACCGACCAGCTGCACGATCTCCTGAAGCTCGGTCTCCTTCTGAAGGATGAACATCGCGCGGTCGCGGTAGGACACCCAGTCGGATGCGACGTTCGTCTCGTACCAGCCGCGGACCTGACCCAGGAACAGGGTGTAGCTCTTGGTCCAGGAGATGGCCGGGAAGTGACGGCGGTGAGCCAGCGACGTGTCGAGGGCCCAGAACGCGCCCGTGACGCGCAGGGAGTTCTGCGTTATCGGTTCGGACATGTCACCGCCGGCCGGCGAGACCGCGCCGACCATGGTGACCGACCCGACACGCTTCTCGGAGCCGATCGACTCGCAGCGGCCGCTGCGCTCGTAGAACGCCGCAAGACGCGTCGCGAGGTACGCCGGGTAGCCTTCCTCGCCCGGCATCTCCTCGAGGCGGCCGGAAACCTCACGCAGCGCCTCGCCCCACCTGGACGTGGAGTCGGCCATCATCGCGACGTTGTAGCCCATGTCGCGGTAGTACTCCGCGAGCGTGGCGCCGACGTAGATGGACGCCTCGCGTGCGGCGACCGGCATGTTCGAGGTGTTGGCGACGAGCACGGTGCGGTCCATGAGCGGCGCACCGGTGCGCGGGTCCTCGAGCTTCGGAAACTCGGCGAGCACCTCGGCCATCTCGTTGCCGCGCTCGCCGCAGCCGACATAGACGATGATGTCCACGTCGGCCCACTTGGCCAGCGACTGCTGCGTGACGGTCTTCCCAGTCCCGAACCCGCCCGGGATGATGGCGTTGCCGCCCAGGGCGATCGGGAAGAACGTGTCGAGGATCCGCATGCCCGTGGTGAACGGGGTCGTCGGATCGAGCTTCCGCGTGTACGGACGGCCCTCGCGGACCGGCCAGCGCTGCGACATCTTGAGTTCTGAGCCGTCATCGAGCTTGGCGATCACGTCGTCGATCGTGTAGTCGCCCGACGGTGCCACCCACGAAAGGCGACCCGAGTCCTTCGGCGGGACCATGACCCTGTGGACGATGGTCTGGCCTTCCTTCACCGTGCCGAGCACGTCGCCGCCTGCTACGTCCGTTCCCGCCTCCGCTACGACCACGAAGGGCCACTTCTTCTCGCGGTCGAGAGCCGACGCGACGGTGCCGCGCATGATGTAGTCGCCACTCTGCTCGGCGATGATCGGCAGCGGGCGCTGCACGCCGTCGTAGATCGACGTGAGCAGGCCGGGGCCGAGCTCGNNCCGAGCTCGACGGTGAACGGCGCCTCCGTCGACTCGACAGGGTCGCCCACCATCAGCCCGGAGGTGTCTTCGTAGACCTGGATCGTCGCACGGTCAGCTTCGAGCCGGATGACCTCACCCATGAGCCCCTGGCTGCCGACGCGCACGACGTCGTACATCTTTGCGCCGGTCATTCCGGCCGCGACTACGACCGGTCCGGTGATCTTGGAGATGCTTCCTGCGATCATCTATCCTCGCCTCAGTGTGATGTCGAATCCGATCGCCCGACGGATCAGGCGTGACAGGTAGGCCCTGTGGTCCTCCCCGACATGCAGCGTTTCCTTGATGGGGAGTGAGACCACGATCGGCCGGTAGATCGAGTCGATCTTGTGCTGCAACCGCTCGTCGATGCCGGCCATCAGGGCCTCGTTGACGGCGATGATGCCGCTCGTGTCGTCGTCGACGAGTGCGGCCAGCGAACGACGCGCCTCCTCGGGAGACTCCGCGATGACGACGTCGCACCCGGACAGCCGGAAGCCGTCCGCGTGCTCGGGGTCGGTCAGGACGACGAGCTTATACAAGGATGAGTTCCTTCCGCATGCGGTCGGGGGGCATGCCGACGGCGGTGCCCTTCACGATGATCCGCAGGTTCGTGACCTCGTTCTGCTTGGCCCACAGGTACGCGATCGTGATGCCCACGCCCAGCGGGTCGCCACGACCGGCATCGAGCGCCTTGCGCATCACGTAGTCCTCGAGCGCGCGTTCGAACACGGACAGCGAGCCCTCTTCCACGTAGGTCGCGATGACGGCCTCGAGCTGCCGCGCGTACGGCGTCCCCTTCAGCGCGTCGAGGACCTCGTCCACGTCCGAGAGGCCGGTCATGGTGTCGAACAGCTCCTCGCTGACGTACGCTCCGCCAGACAGGAAGAAGATCTTGGGATCGATGCCGCCGAGGTCGCTCTTGAGCAGCCGGAAGGTCGTGAGCAGGTTGATCGAGTCGACCTGCAGACCCAGGATGTGGCGAGCGAGCACGGCGTTGGCGCGACGGCCCGAGAGACGCTTGGCCGCCCATTCGGAGTAGTACCGGTCGAGCGCGAGTTCGAGACTGGCAAGGTTGCCACCCTCGCCGTAGGCCGCGAGAGCGCCGCGAAGCGGCACGGCGTACGGAGAACCCCACGTCACGAGCGTGTCGACCACCGCGCGGATGTCCTCGAGCTGGACGAGCACGTGCAGCTCCGCCGGAGAAAGGGCGCCCACGGCGTACAGGCCGTCCTCGATCTCCTCCGGCATCAGATGCATGTGCTTCCCGCGGATGATCGACTTGATGTTGAACAGGTCCCA
>PKWR01000106.1:0-3824 GCA_003133285.1 Coriobacteriia bacterium | reverse complement strand
CCGTAACCGTAGTCACGGCCCGGCGTCGGAGCTTTCGCGGCCAGCTGCGCACTCATGCGGACAGGACCTCCGAGATCTCGGACTGGCCGCGGGTGCGGAACTTGGCGAGCCGGTCCTCGAGCGTGTTGCGGCGGAACATGTTGCCGTTGTGCGCGATGATGGTGAGCCCGCCTCGCGTCGAAGCGGTCGCGTCGACGGTACCGACCAGGCCCGACGACCTCAGGAACTCGGTTGCGAGCACCTCGTCTGCCGGGTCGACCACCAGCACGACCTCGCCATCGAGGCCTGCGACGGCCTCGTCGGCCAGAGCGCGGAACAGCGCCGGGTAGTCCTGGCCCTTCCGTGCGGACGCGAGGAGGTCGAGCGCCTCGTCGAACGACGTGACGATCGCGCGCTCCTTGACGCCGGCCACTGTGCGCCGGCCTTCGAGACGGGCCGCATTCACGGCACGCGCGGACGTCAGCGCCGCATGCGCGCGCGCCGCCTCGATCTTGTTCGCACGGATGAGCTTGCCCTGCTCCTCGGCGTCTTCCTTGATGCCTCGGGCCTGCTCGCGGGCGGCTTCGACAGCCTCGCGGCTCTCCTGCTCACCCTGCTCTTCGAGTGCTATGAAGATGTCTTCTATCGCCATTCAGGACTCCCCCTGTGTGCTTGTAAGAGTTCGAGAGTCCTAGCCCTTGATCATGATCGCCGAGACGAAGCCCAGCAGCACGATGACTTCCGGCAGCGCCTGGAGCGTGATGACCCAGATGGCGACCTCAGGACGCTCGGCGAGCGTACCGGCGCCGGCAGAACCGATCTTGGCCTGCGCGTAGGCGGCGCCCAGCGCGGACAGACCCATGGCCAGCCCTGCAGCGAGTGCCTTGGCCGCGCCGACCTGCCAGACCTCCGTCACCGGTACCGCTTCCTGAGCGAACGCGATCGCGGGGAGAACCAACGCGATCAGAAACACACCTGCGGACAGTACCTTCGTGAGCCGCTTGTCCATCATGCCTGCCCTTCACCTCCGGTCTTGCGGAACGGACTGTACTCGGTCGTGCCTATCTCATAGAACCTCCCGAAGAACTCCAGGAAGTTGAGACGCAGAGCGTGGATCGTCGGGCTGAACGCCGACATGATCAGGTTCAGGCTGTGGAGAAGGATCCCGACGACGATGCCGAGCACGAGACCACCCGCCGAGATGTTGCCCACGCCGCCCGCGGTCTTCAGGACGATCTGGTTGATCGCGTCGGCGAAGATCGCGCCGCCGAGGCCGACGGCCATGATACGGATGTAGCTCGCCATGCCTGTCACGGACTCGATGGTCTCGACGGCGCCCATGATGCCGCCCCCGCGGATCGCGTAGATGAAACCGGCGAACGAGAGTGCAGCGAACCCGAGGAGCGGCCAGATGGTCCAGCCGCCCAGGTTGCCGAGGAAGACGCCGATCACGATGGCGATGGCCATCGCCACGAGGAACGTGAGGATGCCACCGTGCTCGTACAGGTGGTGCTTGTTCTTCGTGCGGACCGCGTTGACGACGCCGAACGCCAGCCCGAGTAGGATCTGGACGACACCGACACCGATCGCCAGGACCATGAACACCTGGACGAACTCGACCCTGTTGAACGGCAGCGTCAGCCACCCGAGGGTGAGCGGCCTGATGACGTTGAAGTACTCCTTGCCGAGCAGGTTGCCGAAGAACTCGCCGTAGATCACGCCGAAGACGATGACGGCGGTGCACGCGGGCCCGAGGATCGACGTGGCGAGCTGGACGCCCTCGTTCACCTTGAACTTGGACCGCATCCACAGGACGATGCTCAGCATGACGAGCCCGTATCCGATGTCGCCGACGATCATGCCGAAGAACAGCGGGTAGAACACGAACAGCATCCAGGTGGCGTCCAAGGTCCCGTAGCGCGGCGTGCCCCGCTGCTTGAGGATGAACTCGAACGGCGCCAGGGCCTTCGAGTTCTTCAGGGCGACCGGGGTGTTCTCGAAGTCCTTCTCGTCGATCTCGAGCTGACGGACGATCACGTCCATGCCGAACGACGCCTGCATCTCGCTCTCGAGCTCCGAGAGGTCGGAGGCGGGGATCCATCCGGTGATGACGAAGGCGTACTCCGTCTGTCCGAACTTCGGGATGGTCGCGATCTCGTCGATCTTGTCGGTCAGCACGTCGCGGACCGTGGCGAGACGCAGGTACCACTTCGCCGACATGGACTCGAGCTCGAGACGCACGGCCTTCAGGTCGTCCGGGAGTGTCTTGCGGCGCTCGCGGATCGAGTCGTAGGCCTGGTCGAACGGGAGGCCCTGCATATCGGACGGGAGGCGGATCTGGTTGACGTTCTCCATGGCCAGGAACTTGTGCACCGGCACGGAGTAGGTGCGGCTGAACACCACGATGGCCGCGGTCGTGTCCTCGTCGACATCCGTGGAGACGATGTCGCACTGCTTGTGAGTGATGGTGTCGAGCTCTTCCTTCAACTGCTCGAGCAGCCCCTTGTAGCGGCGCTCGATGAGCAGCGCGACCGAGTCGAACGCACCGGTCGTGACGATCTGCCGCGCGAGCGGTTGGATCTTGTGGAGGATCGGCTCGTAGCGGCCCAGCAGCGAGATCTCGTTCTCGATCTCCGACTGCGACTGAGCCAGCGCAGCGGTCCGCTCCTCGACCTCGTCGATGATCTTGACGACCTCGTCCGACAGCTCACCGGACTCGAGCTTCCACAGTTTCAGGTACTCCTTCTGCCGTGCGACCTCGTCGATATGTGCTCCCGGAAGCTGCAGCGCCTTGATGATGGCGCGCACACGGATGAGAAGGTCCTCCATCCGCTCCCGCTCGCTCGCCTGACCGAGCGCGACGTCCATCTTGTCGATGGGCATCTCCCCCGAGCCGATCTTCTTCGTGAGATCCTCGATGTGCAGCTTGCCCTGTTCGTGCAGCAGGCTGACCGCCTCAAAGAAGCGGTTCTTCGGTCCGATGATCTCGACCCGTGCCATCGGGACGAGCACGACCATCACCCCCTCGTAGGACCAACCCAGCGCGCGGGACGGTCAGACCCCCGTTACGGCCTTCACGATGGCATCTGCCGCGAGCGCACGGCGTCCCGCCAATGACTCCTCCAGCGCAACCGCATCAGCGGCCGCTTTGGCGCGGATCGCGGCAGCTTCCTTGTCGGCCTCTGCCAGCGCCGTCGCCTCCGCCTCGCGAGCGAGCCGATCCCCATCGGCCTCCGCCTTCGCGATGATCTCGGCCGCCTTGCGACGGGCCTCCGCGACGATCTCGTCCGCTTCCTTCTTCGCCTTCATCACGCGTCCGGAGATCTCCATCTCCTTCTCGCGGATACGGTAGAGCGGCGACGCGCTGTCGTGCTCCACGACGTCCTGGTGGAACTTGATCTCCTCCAGCACCTTGTCGTCGACCACGGCATCTCCTCTCGGTCACTGAAGGCGCGCCCTGCTGGGTCACGCCCCGACTCTCTGCAGCCGAACGTAGGCGGCGTAGTGCCCGCCTCAGGTGAAGTGTTCAACGCGACGGCATCGATTCCTGCAAGCTTGTCCCGGTATCAGGAGACCTGCGCGGGAAGATACATACGGGCAAGTCGGGCGCCGTACCCACAGGCGACCTCGTAGTTGATNNCTCCCCACCAGCACCGCCTCGTCGCCGATCGCGACCTCGACGCCGCGCGGGACCTCGACCATGAACTGGTCCATGCAGATCCGTCCGACCTGCCGGCACTCGACGCCGCCGAGGAGCACGCGCATCGCACCCGACAGACCGCGGCGCACCCCGTCGGCGTAGCCGAGAGGCAGCGTCGCGATCGTGGTCGGCGACGCTGCGCGCC
>PKWR01000198.1:179-4199 GCA_003133285.1 Coriobacteriia bacterium | reverse complement strand
GTCGTCGAGAACCACTCCACCGACGTCTCCGGCCTCGCGTGGCTGTACAACATCTCGGCCCTGTGGGCCGGGCGCGAGGGCTCGCTGCTCTTCTGGGCGTGGCTGCTGTCGTGCTTCGTCGCGTACATGGCGTGGAAGCGCATCTCCGTCACCGACGCGCTGTCGAACGTCGGCATCGCGATCCTCAACTTCGTGCAGATCTTCTTCCTGGTCGCGTTGTTCTTCGAGTCCAACAACCCGTTCAAGGTCACCCCTGAGGGAGCCGTGCAGGCGGGCAAGCTGGTCGGGCAGTACGCGACCGCGGGCATGAACCCGCTGCTGCAGCACTGGGCGATGATCCTGCATCCGCCGACCCTGTTCATCGGCTACGCGGGCCTCGCGGTCCCGTTCGCGTTCGCGCTCGCCGCCGTGTTCATCGGGGATTCCTCGAAGCGCTGGGTCGAGATCGTCGACCGCGTCACCGTCTTCTCCTGGCTGTCGCTCGGCATCGGCATCGGCCTCGGCGCCATCTGGGCCTACGTCGTGCTCGGATGGGGCGGCTTCTGGGCATGGGACCCGGTGGAGAACGCCTCGCTGTTGCCGTGGCTGACCGGCGTCGCCCTGCTGCACTCCTTCACGGTCTACCGTCGCCGCGGCGGGTTCAAGAAGTGGGCCGTCATGATGTCGGCGGTCTCCTTCGTGCTGGTGCTGCTGGGCACGTTCATCACGCGCAGCGGCATCATCCAGTCGGTCCACGCCTTCGGCAAGGACCCGCTGTCGCTGTGGTGGTTCCTCGGCATGATGGCCCTCGGGATCCTGGTCCCCGCCGGCGCCCTGTGGTGGCGCCGCAAGGAGTTCAAGGACAACGACGAGATCCAGGCGCTGGTCTCGAAGGAGACGTCCTACTACGCCAGCAACGTGCTGATGCTCTTCGCCGCGCTGCTCGTGGCGGGGCTCACGCTCTCGCCCGCTCTCAACGTCTGGACCCCCGGCGGCTCGGCGATCGCCGACGTCGTCCAGGCCCCGACGACGGCGCCGGTCAGCGTCACGGGCTATCTCCTGCCCGGAAGCATCGTCGCCACCCAGGGTGTGCAGACCTTCACGCTGACGACCGAGGTCACCCAGGACAACTCGGCCGACTCCCTGCCCGTCACCGTGCAGGGCGCACTGCCTCAGGGCGTGGTCGACGGCAGTCCGCTCGTCGTCACCGGAACGATCTCGAACGACACGTTGGCCGCGACGGGCATCGTGGTCCCGAAGGTCGTCAAGGGCCCCACGTTCTCACCGGCCACGTTCGACCTGCTCGCGCGGCCCCTCGGCATCCTCTACGTGCTGCTGATGGCGCTGTGCCCGATCCTGTCGTGGGGCGTCACCGACCCCGAGGTCTTCTGGAAGCGGGCGCGGTGGCCGCTGGGCATCGCGGCCGTTCTCGGCGCGGGCCTGCTCGCGATCTGGGCGTTCTTCATGCTGCCGAACTACATGGGACCGACCAACGGCCTGCCCGGTCTGGCGCAGATCCAGGGCCCGGTCGACCACACCGAGTCGATCCTCGGCCTGTTCGTGGCCGCGCTCGCCATCGGGCTGCCGGCCTACCTGTTCGTGGACGGGAGCCGCAAGCGCGCAGCTTCCCGCGGCGAGAACCCGCTGACCTCGTTCTTCCACATCCTGTTCAAGTCGCGCACGCAGTCGGGCGGATACCTCACCCACCTCGGCGTCGGCATCGTCCTCATCGGACTCATCGGCTCGACGATGTACGTGAAGACCCAGGTCATCACGCTGCAGCAGACGCCGGGCTCCAAGGCCTCCGTCGGCCCGTACGACCTCGTCTACCAGGACTTCACGTCGCAGACGCTGGCCAACGGCGACATCGTGCAGTCCGTCAAGCTGGACCTGATGCAGAACGGCCGCGTCATCGCGAAGCTCGAGCCGTCGCAGCTGCAGATGGCGAACCGCGGCGAGCAGGGGACCCGGACGAACGCCGCGGTCGACGTGGGCCTGCTGCGCGACGTGTTCGTCGCGCTCCAGTACGCTGACACGACCGGCCTGACGTTCGAGGTCAAGATCAACCCGATGATCTCGTGGGCGTGGGTCGGGTTCGTGATCATGATCTTCGGCACCGCCATCGCCGCATGGCCGAAGCCCGAGCGCGAGCTCGTCGCCGTGCCCGTCCAGACCAAGAAGAAGAAGTAGGGGCAGCAGGACCGCCACGTGACGCACACCGATACACCAGCGCTCGAGGTCGAGGGCCTGACGCGGATCTTCGGACCGCGCAAGGCCCTCGACCGCGTTGACTTCGAACTGCCGGTCGGCGCGTTCCTGTCGATCTTCGGGCCGAACGGCGCCGGCAAGACGACGCTGCTGCGCACGCTCACGACGCTGCAAAGCCCGTCGTCCGGCACTGCCAAGGTGCTCGGCCTCGACGTGGTCAAGGACGCCGTCGAGCTGCGCGGCCGCATCGGGCTGATCAGCCACAACGCGCTGCTCTACCCCGACCTGTCGGCCGAGGAGAACCTGTTGTTCTTCTCCGAGATGTACGGCGTCGAGGACCCCGAGGCCCGCGTGAAGGAGCTGCTCGAGTCCGTCGAGCTGTTGCACCGCCGGTTCGACCTGGTGCGCACGTTCTCGCGCGGCATGCTGCAGCGCCTCTCGATCGCGCGCGCCCTGCTCCACCGTCCCGACGTGCTCTTCCTCGACGAGCCCTATTCGGGCCTCGACCCGCACGCCATGGACATCCTCGACAACCTGATCGCCCAGATCCGCACGCAGCACACGTTCGTGATGGTCAGCCACGACCTCGCCAAGGGCCTCGAGCTGTGCAGCCACGCCCTGATACTCGCGAAGGGCCGCGTCGTGCGGTTCGACGAGAAGGAGTACATCGACGACGAGACCTTCGCCGCCGAGTATCGCGCGACCGTCGGGTTGGGGGTGGCGTGATGGCGACCTCACCCGCGCCCGTCCGGAGCGACTCGTGGAGGCAGTTCGTCGCGATCCTGCGCAAGGACATCGTGATGGAGCTGCGCACCTTCGAGATGCTCACCTCGATGATCCTCTACACGGTCCTCACGCTCGTCATCTATCAGATCGCCCTGTCGCAGTCGGGCTCGGGCTTCGACGTGCGCCTCATCGCCTCGGGGCTGCTGTGGCTCTCGTTCGTCTTCACCTCGATGCTGGGGCTCAACCGCTCGCTGGTGCACGAGAAGGACCAGGGGTGCCTCGAGGCGCTCCTGCTCTCTCCCGTCGACCGTCCGGTCATCTTCTTCGCCAAGGCGGTGGGCAACCTGATCTTCCTGCTGATCGTGCAGGTGGTCACGATGCCGCTGTTCTTCGTGATGTTCCTGGCGAACCGTCCCCTGGGCGGCGCGTGGTGGATGATCCCGCTCTCGCTGCTCGTGGGAGCGATCGGTATCGCCGGCGTCGGCACGCTGCTCGCCACGATCTCGGTCAACACCCGCGGGCGCGACTTCATCCTCGCGGTGCTCTTCGTGCCGATCATGTACCCGCTGCTGCTCGCGGCGGTGGGCGCGACGTCGGCCGCCGTACTCGGTGGCACGGGCTACGTGACCGAGTTCTGGCGCGACCTGGCGCTCGCGGGGGGATACGATGCGATAATGCTGCTCGCAGCCTACGGGCTCTACGAGTTCGTCATCGGCGCCTGACCTCCTCTCGAGGCACGGCGACCAGGACCCGCACGCAGCACGTCTAGGAGGGAGCGCCGGTGGACCGCAAGAGACTCACACTGATCGCACTGGTCGCGGCCGGCGTGCTCACGTTCGCCGACCTGGTGATCGCGTTCTTCATCGCGGCGCCGGTCATCTCCAACATGTCGCTGGACATCGCGGGCGTGAACATCGGCGGCAAGCTGTTCGCGAACCCGATCCTGTTCAGCCAGAAGATCTTCTACTTCCACGTGCCGGTGGCCATCACCAGCTTCGTGGTGTTCTTCTTCACCGCCTTCTACGGCGTGAAGTTCCTCATGACCCGCGACCGCGTCTTCGACACGAAGGCGCGCATCGCGACCGAGGTCACGCTCATCTTCACGCT
>PKWR01000198.1:0-150 GCA_003133285.1 Coriobacteriia bacterium | reverse complement strand
TCATCGGCTACTTCGTGCTGCGGGCCAGCGTCGAGGACGAGGAGAAGCGCGCGGTCTACGCCTCGGCCTTCGGCATCCTCGCGTTCCTCGACGCGCCGATCTCGTTCGCGATCACCCGGCTCGTGCCGTCGAGCCAGCACCCGGTCATCC
>PKWR01000127.1:4346-6677 GCA_003133285.1 Coriobacteriia bacterium | reverse complement strand
TCGCCATCGGGCAAGCGATCGTCCCGCACTTCCCCGTGCCGTTGCTCGAGAACCACCCCACTGGGAGCAGCCTCTTCCCCGCTCGCGTCTCGGCCTTCTTCGCGAACCCGAACTCGCTTGCCGTACTGCTGGTTCTGGCGGTGGTGATCGCCTCCGGTAGGGCGCTGCGAAGCCGGGCGGTCCGAGAGAGGCTCGCGTGGACGGCTGCAGGTCTCGTCTGTGTCGTGGGCGTCGCCCTGACCTTCTCTCGCGAGGGACTCGTCGGCCTGCTGGTCGGCGTCGTCGCGCTGGTCCTGTTCGCAAGCCCGGATCGCCGCACGACGACCGTCTCCTTCATCGTCGTCCTGGCGCTGGCTGCCGGCATCCTTGCCGCGCCCGGTATCGGAGAAAGGGCCAGCTCCATCTACGGTTTCGCGAACGACCCGTCGGCCATGGATCGTCTGTACCTGAGCGGTGTCTCGCTGAACATGTTCCGGAACCACCCCGTGGCAGGCGTCGGGATCAGCGCGTTCATGTCGACGTACCCGCAGTACGCCGACCCTCGTGTGACCATCTCCCCGGTCACCGACGGGCATCAGATGCCGTTCTCGATCCCCGCCGAGACGGGCGTCCTGGGGCTGGCCGCCGAACTCGTCATGGTCGGGTTCCTCCTGTATCTCATGTCGAAGGCGAAAACGCTCTCCGGGACCGGGACGGACGTCTCCGGGGTGGCGGCCGCCTGCGCATTCTTCGCGATGTCACTCTTCAATGTCTTCTACTATGCGGAGTACTTCTGGATCACCCTCGCGTTGGTCGCGTCGATACTCGGCTCGGCATCGCTGGGGATCGTCATCGACACCCGCGAGGGCCGGAGCCGGAAGTGGTCTCCGTTCCGCAACGTGCGGGCGGAGCGTCCTGGACTCGGGCAACAGGAGTGAACACGCCATGACGGAACGCGGACGCCTCCCACGCAGCAAGAGCTGCCGCGCGGACCGGCGCGGAGGCGCANNCCATTTCGACACGCGGTTCGACGCCGCCTGGAGCCGCAACCCCCTCGCGCCGTCCAACCTGCTCGGCACCGCCCGGCGGGTGCGCGGGATCGTGACGGCGGGCGGCTACGACATCGTCCACGTCCACACACCCGTCGCCGCCTTCGTCACGCGCTACGCCCTGCGCTCGCTGCGGGGGCGCGCCGGGGCGCCCGCCGTCATCTACACGGCCCACGGCTTCCACTTCTATGAGGGCGGAGCGGCGGGGACCAACCTCCTGTACCGCACGCTCGAGCGCGCCGCCGCGCGCTGGACCGACTTCCTCGTGACCATCAACCGGGAGGACCTCGCAGCGGCGAAGGGTCTGCGCGGGATCGCAACCGACCGCGTCCGCTACGTCCCCGGCATCGGCGTCGACACCGAGCGCTTCTCGCCCGACGCTGTCTCCGCCGCGCAGGTGGCCGTCGTCCGCCGCGGGTTGAACGTCCCGGACGATGCGTTCATGCTCACGATGGTCGCCGAGTTCGCGCCGGTGAAACGCCACGACCACGTGCTGCGCGCCTTGGCCCGGGTGAAGGACGACTCCGTCGTGCTCGTGCTCGTGGGCGACGGACCCCGGGAACCCCGGATGCGGGAGAAGGTGGCGGCCTTGGGCCTGACGGACCGGGTCCGCTGGGCCGGATACCGCCGGGACCTCCCGGCCGTGCTCGCGGCGAGCGACGCGACCATCCTGGCCAGCGAGCGCGAGGGCCTGAACCGGTCCGTGCTCGAGGCCATGGCGGCAGGGCGGCCCGTCATAGGCACGCGGACCCGCGGCATCGCCGACGCGGTCGGCACCGAAGCCGGCTGGATCGTTCCGAAGGACGACATCCAAGCACTGGCACGCGCGATCGAGACTGCTGCCGCCGACCCGGAGGACCGGGAGCGGCGCGGCGCGGCGGCGCGGCGGCGAGCGGTGAGCGAGTTCGCCCTCCCCCGCATCATCGAGGCCTATGAGGAGCTGTACCGTGAAGCGCTCGCATCGCGTGTATGACGCTGTGAAGCGCGTCCTCGACGTGGCCGCCGCGGCGGTCGCGCTCGTCGTGCTGTCACCGGTGTTCCTCGTCGTCGCCGTGCTCGTTCGCCTGAAGTCGGGCGCCCCGGTCGTCTTCCGCCAGCAGCGGCCCGGCAAGGGCGGGCGCATCTTCACCCTCTACAAGTTCCGCACGATGCGCGACGCGGCGCCCGGGACCACCGGGGTCGAGGCGGTCGCGTCGGACGCCGAGCGGCTCACGCCGTTCGGCAAGACGCTGCGCGCGACCACCCTCGACGAACTCCCCCAGCTTCTCAACGTGCTCAAGGGCGACATGAGCGTGGTCGGACC
>PKWR01000127.1:0-4248 GCA_003133285.1 Coriobacteriia bacterium | reverse complement strand
GAGACGATGGAGCCGTTCGAGGGCAGTGCGGGCACGTCCCGCTGACAAGGGGAGCTGAGTTGAGACTGCTTGTCGTAGGCGCCGGCGGCCACGCCAAGGTCGTCATCGACGCTGCCGAGGAGGCCGGCTTCGAGATCGCCGGCATCGTCGGCATCGCCGCCGACGCACCCGAGATCCTGGGTCACCCGGTCTCGCTCAGCTCCGAAGACGTGCCGGCCGACGGCTTCATCGTGGCGATCGGCGACAACGCCACCCGGGCCCGGTACTTCGCCGAGTACGCGCGGGCGGGCCTTCCGCCGCTCAGCGTCTCCCACCCGTCGGCGATCGTCGGCAAGCACGTGGTGATCGGCGACGGGACGTTCGTCGCGGCCGGTGTGATCATCAATGCGGGCGCGCGGATCGGCGCCGACACCATCCTCAACACCGGCTGCACCGTCGACCACGACTGCGTCATCGGCGAGCACTCCCACATCGGGCCGCAGGTCGCCCTGTGCGGCGCGGTCACGCTCGGCGAGGGCGTCCTGCTCGGCGTCGGCTCGTGCGCGTCGCCCCGCGCGTCCGTGGGAGCATGGAGCGTCGTGGGCGCGGGTGCCGCGATCGTCGACGATCTGCCCGCTCTCACGGTGTGCGTCGGCGTCCCGGCGCGTCCGGTCCGTGCCGTCGAAGCGCCGGCCCGTGGCTGAGATGCTCGCCATCGACGGCGGCACACCCGTCCGCTCGACACCGATGCCTGCGTGGCCCTCCCCCTCCCGAGCGCAGATCAAGGCGGTCACCGCGGTCCTGCGCTCGGGCACCCTCAACTACTGGACCGGCACAGAGGGTCGCGCGCTCGAGCGCGAGTACGCCGAGAAGCTCGGCCGCGCCCATGCCGTCGCCGTGGCGAACGGCACCCTCGCGCTCGAGCTGGCGCTGCGCGGCTTCGGCATCGGTCCCGGTGACGAGGTCGTCGTCCCCGCGCGCAGCTTCATCGCCACCGCGAGCTGTGTCGTCGCGGTCGGCGCCACACCGGTGTTCGCCGACATCGATCCCGAGACCTCCGATCTCACCGCTGAGACGCTGGAGGCCGTGCTCACCGAGCGCACCGCGGCGATCATCGTGGTGCATGCGGCCGGTTGGCCCGCCGAGATGGGCCCCATCATCGACCTCGCTCGCAGCCGCGGCGTCCTCGTGATCGAGGACTGCGCGCAGGCGCATGGAGCGACGTACCGCGACAGGCCGATCGGCTCGTTCGGCGATGCGGCATGTTTCTCATTCTGCCAGGACAAGATCGTCGCGGCGGGTGAAGGCGGCCTGATCGCGCTGGACGACGACGCCGCGTTCGCGCTCGTCTGGGAGTACAAGGACCACGGCAAGTCCCTCGCGAAGCTCTCCGATCCGGAGTTCATGGGGCGACCCGCAAGCTTCCGGTGGATCCACGACGGCTTCGGCTCGAACTACCGGCTGCCCGAGCTCGAGGCCGCCATGGTGCGCGCGGGCGAGCGCGAGCTGCCCGCTGCGCACGCACGGCGCACCGAGCTCGCCACCCGCCTGGCGCGCGGCGTGGCAGGTGTTCGCGGCATCCGCGTCCCGCTGCCGGCTTCGCACTGCGAGCACGCCTTCTATCGGCTCTACGCCCACGTCGAGCCGGCGGAACTCGCCGAGGGATGGGACCGCGACAAGGTGCTGTTCGCCATCGCGGCCGAGGGCGCGCCCGTGCAGTACGGCTCGTGTGCCGAGCTCTACCGCGAAGAAGCGTTCGTGCGTGCCGGCCTCGGCCCCGCCGCGAGGCTCCCCGGCGCCGCCCGCGCGCACGAGACGTCGCTCGCGTTCTTCGTGCATCCGACCCTTTCCGACGGCGACATCGACGACGTCGTCGCTGCGGTGCGCAAGGTGATGGGGGTGGCTGCCCGGTGAGCCTCGCCTCCCGCCTTCTCGCCTCGGCACATCAGGGCGGCAGGCTCTTCCGCCTGGCGCTCTACGTGCTCGACGCCGCCGCCATCGCCGTCGCGACGTTCGTCGCGTACTACGCTCGCTTCGAGGGCACCGTCCCGCCCGCGTTCGCCTCCGCCATCCCGCTCGCGTTCGGCGCGGCGATGGTCGTGTACCTTGTGCTCTTCACGGCCGCGGGCCTCTACCGGCTCGTCTTGCGCTACGTGAGCGTCGGAACCATGCTCCGCGTTTCCGGCGCCGTTCTCGTCGGGTTTCCCCTGCTTGCCCTCGCCGACTACCTCTTCCAAGGCTCGGAGGGACTGCGGCTCATCCCGTTCGGCGTGCTGTTCATCCAGGCGGTCCTCGTGTTGCTGGGTGTGGCGGCCATCCGCGCGGCGGCGCGCGTGGTCGTCTACGTGCGCAACGCCCAAGCCGGCGAAGGCGCCCGGGTGCTCATCGTGGGCGCCGGGAGCGCCGGCTCGTTGCTCCTCCACGAGATCGTGGGCAGGCCGCAGCTCGGCCTCACCGCCGTCGGCTTCCTCGACGATGACGAACGCCTGCAGGGGCGCACCATCGGCGGCGTGAAGGTGATCGGCCGGACGGACGCCCTCACGCGCGTGGTCGCCGACGAGGAGATCGAGCAGGTGCTCGTCGCCTTGCCGAGCGCTCCACAATCCACCGTGCGACGCATCCTGAATGCGGCCGCCGAGGCGGGCGTCACCACGCGCATCATGCCGCCCCTGGTCATCGCGAAGGGCAGCGTGAGCGTCACCGACCTGCGCATGGTCGAGGTCGAGGACCTTCTCGGGAGGGAGCAGACCCCGATCGACGTGGACCAGGTCCGCACGACGGTGGCGGGCAAGGTGGTCGCCGTGACCGGCGCCGCCGGATCGATCGGGTCGGAGCTCTGCCGCCAGATCATGCACCTCTCGCCGGCCACGCTCGTGCTGCTCGAGACCGACGAGACGCGCCTCTACGAGCTGTGGCTCGAGCTGCGACAGATCGATGCCGAGGTGCCGGTCATGTGCATCTGCGACATCCGCGACGCCGCGAAGCTCGACCGCGTCTTCGCCCGGTATCGCCCGGAGGTGGTCCTCCATGCGGCCGCCTACAAGCACGTGCCGCTCATGGAGCTCGCGCCCGACGAGGCGGTCAAGACCAACGTGCTCGGCACGAGCAACGTCATCGAGGCGTGCGAGCGGCACGGCGCCGAGCGGTTCGTGCTCGTCTCCACGGACAAGGCCGTCGCCCCTGCCAACGTCATGGGCTTGACCAAGTCGCTTGCCGAACAGGTCATGCTGGCGGCGGCCAAGCGCGCCAAGGTGCTGACCGTCGCCGTACGCTTCGGAAACGTCCTCGCGAGTCGCGGGAGCGTCGTGCCCATCTTCGAGGACCAGCTGCGCCACGGCGGTCCGCTGACCGTCACCGACCCGAGCGTGACGCGCTACTTCATGACGATCCCGGAAGCCGCGCGCCTCGTGCTCCAGGCGCAGGCCATCGGCCACAGCGGCGACATCTTCGTGCTCGAGATGGGCGAGCCGGTCAAGATCGTCGACCTGGCCAAGAAGATGATCGCTCTCTCGGGCGTGCCGGCCGACATCGAGTTCATCGGTCTGCGTCCCGGCGAGAAGCTGCATGAGTCGCTCGTCCAAGAGCACGAATCGCTCGAGCCCACCGGTGCCGCGAAGATCCAGCGCGTCGTCGCCGCACACCTCGAGAACCGCCCCCAACCCGACTACGAGCTGCTCATCGACGCCGCTCTGCACGGGCGCGTGGAGGAGATCGCACAGTTGATCCTCGAGTTCGATCCGGAGTTCGCCACGCGTGGATTCCACGGGCCGGCCACCGGCTAGCAGCACCGTTCCCGCCGGGCTGTCCGGGTCCGACTCAGCAGAGCGCAGTGGTAAACTGACAGGGCTCCGCCCCTCCACCATCACGATCGGAGAACCACCCTATGAGCAGGATCCTGTTCGTCACGCCGCCCTACACCTGTTGGGGCGTCCAGACCATCGGCAACTGGCCTCCTCTGCAGCTGGCCTACCTCGCTGGCGCGGCGCTCAAGGCCGGGCACGAGGCCAAGATCTACGATGCGATGAACAAGGACACCAGCTTTGAGGACATCCGGGCGCAGGTCGAGGCGTACAAGCCGGACTTCGTCATGTCGCTCGACTACCTGCCGGTCACCGGCGCGATCAGCACCGCGACCGTGCCCGCCGCCCTCGAGGCCCTCGCGGTCGCCAAGCAGGTCGATCCGGCCATCGTCACGATGATCGGCGGACCGCACCCCACGTTCATGTACGAGGAGATCCTCCGCGACGAGGCGAACCACGCCGACTTCGT
>PKWR01000085.1 GCA_003133285.1 Coriobacteriia bacterium | reverse complement strand
AACTGATCCTGCCAACGATCGTGATGTCGCTCGCCTTCGTCTTCTACACGACGGGCGTGTGGTCCGAACGTGCTCAGCGCGACCTGCGCTGGTGGCACGTCGTGTTGTTCTGGTCGGGTCTCGTGTGCGACGGGTCCGCAACGGAGCTCATGAGACAGCTCACGGCGGTCGGCGAGCGGGCCGGCTTCGTGCACACGTTCACGGGTGTCGCGGCCATCGGTCTGATGGCCGGGCACGCTCTTTGGGCCACCTGGGTGCTCGTCCGCGGCAGCCGGGCTGCCCGCGAGGGCTTCCACCGCTACAGCATCGCCGTGTGGGGGCTGTGGCTGCTGCCGTACGTCGGCGGCATGGTTGCGGGGATCGCCCGCGGGGCGAACGGGTAGGACATGACAGCGCGACGCACGAGCGGATCCATCTGGACTCGGCTTACCGTCGTCGCCGTGTTCGCTGTGGCCATGGCCTTCCTCGAGGCCGCAGTCGTGGTCTACCTGCGAGCCGTCTTCCACATCACCGGCGAACTCGTGGCATCCACGCCGGGCCCGAAGGACATCTGGTTCTCCGTCCCGTACTTCACGCTGCTGAAGTCGGCCGCCCTGGTCAGCGTGCTGCCGCAGCCGCAGATCGCGTATCTCGAAGTTGCCCGGGAGACCGCGACGATCGTCATGCTGCTGTGCGTCGGCTGGCTGGCCGGACGCGACTTCAAGTCGCGCGCCGCGTTCTTCCTCTGCGCGTTCGGCGTGTGGGACATCGGCTACTACGCGTTCCTGCGCGCCGTGATCGGCTGGCCCGGTTCGCTCAAGGCGATGGACGTCCTGTTCCTGATCCCCGGTCCGTGGGCGGCGCCGGTCTTCGTGCCGGTGGCCCTCTCGGCGGCGATGATCATCGGCGCCGTGCTGCTGCTGCGAGGAGCGCCGAGCGCGAGGGGCGGGCGCTAGAGCAGGCCGGCCTTCGGGCGCCCGGCTCGAGGGTCAGAGCAGCCGCCGCACGACCATCAGCTGGCCCACGTGGAAGGCGTTGTGGTCGGCAGCGACGAGCACCTCACGCAGGTATGTGTGCTTCGCCCCGTGCGGGACTGCGCCGAAGAGGTCGACGTCAGGGTCCGCGATGAGCCGCTGGAACTCCTCGCGATCGCGCCGCACCGCCTGGACGCTCTCGTCCCAGGCTTGCAGCGTGGGTGGCTCGGGGGTCGACGGCCAGTAGCCTTCCGGCCACGGGCGCTCGACGTAGGGGCCATCTTGGCAGTACTCGAGGATGTCGCGCTGCGCGATGCGGATGTGCTCCAGAAGCTCCCAGGCCGAGTGCGGCAGGCCTGCCGGTCTCGTACCGCGCGCATGCGGTGCGATGTCGGCGACAGCGGCATCGAAGCCGGCGTGCGCCTCGCTCCGTTCGAGCAACCGCGACAACTGGTCGCGCAGCATCGTGCTCGTGTCCATGCCCAGACCCCCTCGTTCGATCCTCGACGTTTCCCACGGCCACATCGCGCCCGTAGCCGCCATCCATGTCGTCACTACCCATCGGCCCGGACTGGGAACGTACCGTCTGCGGGCACTGGCGCCATCGCACCGAGCCTTGGCCTCCGTTCGCAACCGGACCCGGGAGGTTTCTCATGCATCACTACCTTCACCGACTGCAAGATCCCCAAACCCTGTACGGCCTGCTCCGCGACCTCTTCCTCGGCGCCTCGATCACGTGCTTCCTCTACGCGCTCCATCGCATCGCGAGCGCGCTCAAACTGACGGCGCGCGTGAAGGCGCTCGACGAGTTCAAGGACGTCTACGCCGCGGAGAAACGCAATGCCCTGATCGAGAAGATCAAGGTCACGTCGCTCAACTTCTAGGGTTGACCCGAGTTCTCGGGCTAGCTCAGACCGTGCTGTTTGGTGTGGGCCCTGCCGCCCACGATCAGGCGGTTGAGGCGCGCATGCTCCTGGTGCAACGCCTGTGCTGACGCACGAGTGTTCTTGCGTGCAAGTGCCGCGCGAAACGACGTGGGCGCGTCGCCTGCTCCCGCGTCGTTGGTGAACGGCCAGTGACGAGGTTCCTGTGCTTCTGCCGACATTGCGCTCGCCTTCCTTCTTGTGGCGCGCACGCTGATCTTCGACCTGTATGTACCCGCGGCTCGAGGGCATAAGCCCTGTGGGACACCCGACCGGAAGGGCCAGCCATGAAGGTGCTGTTCATCGGAGGCACCGGATCCATCAGCGCCGCGGTCAGCCGGATGGCGATCGCCCAAGGGTTCGAGCTCTACGTGCTCAACCGCGGATCGCGGATCGCGGACATGCCCGGCGGCCACGCTCTGACCGCCGACATACACCGCCCCGAGGACGTCCGCGTCGCCTTGAAGGACCTGGAGTTCGACGCCGTCGTCGACTGGATCGCCTACACGTCGGAGGACATCGAGCGCGACCTGGTCCTCTTCAGGCACCGGGCCACGCAGTACGTGTTCATCAGCTCCGCCTCGGTGTATCAGAAGCCTCCGGCGGACTACCTCGTCACCGAGTCGACGCCGCTGGGCAATCCGTACTGGCAGTACTCGCGCGACAAGATCGCCTGCGAAGAGCGTCTGATGCGAGCACACCGGGAGGAGGGCTTCCCGGTGACGATCGTGCGTCCGTCGATGACCTACGACACCAACCTTCCTATCGCCCTCGGCGGATGGGGCACCTACACGCTGGCCGATCGGCTTCTCGCGGGCCGGCCGATCGTCGTGCACGGCGACGGGTCGTCGCTGTGGGTCGTGACGCACGCGGACGATCTCGCGCGAGGGTTCCTGGGGCTGCTGGGGAACGAGCGGGCCCTGGGCCAGGCCTTCCACATCACCTCTGACGAGGTGCTGACGTGGAACCAGATCTACCAGACCATCGCCGAAGCGCTGGGCGTCGAGGCGAAGATCGTGCACATCCCGTCGGACTACATCGCGCGGGTCGCACCGGAGATGGCCGGGAGCCTTCTGGGCGACAAGACGTGGAGCGTGGTGTTCGACAACGCCAAGATCAAGGCGTTCGTGCCCGGCTTCCGGGCCGTCATCCCCTTCCGGGACGGCATCCGCCGGACGCTCGCGTGGTTCGCCGCCGACGAGGGACGTCGGTATGTGGATAGGTCGGAGAATGCGGAGATGGACCGCATCCTCGAGGCCTACGGCCGTGCGTCTATCTGAGGCCGATCGCGGCTCCGACGGGCCTCACATGACCCGTCGCAGGGAATCGAGCAGGTAGCGCGCTTCTCCGTCGTCCTTCGTCTCGTGCATGTAGTAGGGGAGGATGCCCTGCGACATGCCCTCCTTCAGGAGCGTTTCGTAGACGGTCCGCACCCAAGGGGCTCCGGAATCCTTCACCTTCACGTGCTCGACGTGCGTGTCCCCGATGGAGCCGACCCGGATGCTGCTGAGGACGTCCGCCATCTTCCCGGGAGACTTCTCACTCGAGCCCATTCGGCTCACGCCGGAGAACGGCATGTCCGCCGCCTTCGCCTGGTGCTCGCGCTCCTCCAGGTCGCTCCCGCAGCAGCTGTAGCGCTCCGCGGTCCCCCCGTAGGCGGGGAGGCCCGCCTTCAGCACCTCATCGTGGGCGGCGATCAGGCTCTCGTTGGGGCTGCAGATGAAGAAGTGCGTCTCGCCCGGGCCTGCTGGCTCCGCCGGGGGGCCGCCCGCGGGAGACGGCGCCGCGGGCGGCGCCGGGGATGGTGCCGGAGCCGTCCTCCGGCCGAACAGGGCTTCTCGCAGACCCATGAGGTCCCTCCTTTGCTCGCCACGAACGCCGTCCCTGGGGCGGCGTGAACATCTGCTTCCACCCTACCCGCGCGTTCCGACGGACTAACCCCGCGTGTCGAAGCGCCTCACGCGCGCGGCCCCCCGAGGTCCGGACTCCGGCGCCCTTCTCCCGGGTACGTACTCAGCAACGGGCAACGTGAAGGGATCCCGCTCATGGAAGAGGTCGAAGCCACACTGTTCGACGGCGAGACGGTCATCGTGTCGGGCATCTCCGTTCTGCTGGACTTCGCGGACGCCCCCGGAGGTTCCCCCGACTCTCCGGGGTGGCACGCCCACGCAGCGCTCCCGCTCGGCATGACGATCGAGCCCGGTGAGCAGATGCGTATCGAGACGACGGACGGCCGCTCCGGTCCGGTGGCCATTCTCGGCCCCCCGACGATCGAGGGCGACCGGGCGCTGCACGTCTTCATCGGGCTCGGCCCGCTCGTGAGGTCGGGCGCGTAGTCGGGTCGACGAGGAGCTGCACTCTCCGATGATCTCGAGCATCCGATCCGGAGGTCAGAGCGGCGTGGACCGGGCCGCGCTCGACTGCGCCATCGCACTGGGTCTGCGCTACGAGGGTTGGTGCCCGGCCGGAGGATGGGCCGAGGACTACCCGGTTCCCCCGGGACTGCTTGACGACTATCCGTTCCTGACGGAGACGCCCTCGAGCGATCCCGATCAGCGCACCGAGTGGAACGTCAGGGACAGCGACGCCACGCTCGTCCTGGCCTGTGGGGAGACCGCCGGTCTCTCGCCGGGCACCCTCCTCACGGCGAGCGTGGCTGAGCGGTCCGGGAAGCCGTGCCTTGAGATGTCGGTGTTCGACGATCCACGGTCCCGAGGGCTCGCCGGCTTCCTCGCCTTCTCGGGCGGCCGGCCGATCGTCTTGAACGTCGCGGGCCCGCGCGAAAGCGAATGTCCCGGCGCGTACGCGGCGGCGAAGGCCTTCCTGATGGCCGCGCTGCGACCCTGATCTCCGCCCGCCGCCCGCCTCCCCACCCGTCTCCGCGGTGCGGTTCGCCGCTCTCGGGCATGGGGATACTCAGGTGGGCGAACAACGATGCGCGAAGCGAGGTGTCACGTGACCGAGGAACGACCGTACGCCGAGTCCCTGGACTGCGTGGGCCTGTACTGCCCGGAGCCGTTGTTCCAGGCGCGGGCGGCCATGGACGATCTTGAAGTGGGAGACGTCCTGGAAGTGCTCGCCGACGACCCGGCAGCTGAAGAGGACCTTGTCCGGTTCGCCAAGCGGGCGGGCCACGAAGTCGTATCGATCGAGGACCAGGGGAACCAGAAACGGTTCCTGATCCGCAAAGGACGCTAGGAGGCGCTGACGTGAAAGACGAGCTTGCAATCCTCTACGTTCAGACGAGCAACGAGCGCGAACGGCAGTACTCGCCGCTGGTGCTCGCACAGGCCGCCAAGGCCATGGACCTCAATCCGACGGTCTACTACCTCGGGATGGGTCTGTTCACGCTGCTGCCGGGCGAAGCCGAGAAGATCAAGCTCGGCTCGTTCCCGACCGTGCGCGAGATGCTCGACAAGACCATGGCGATGGGGATCCCGATCCTTGTCTGCGAGGCCTCGAAGCAGATGCTCGGATGGGACACCGTCGAGCTCATCGATGGAGTAAAGATCGTGGGAGCCGCGACGCTCAACGACCTCGCGCTCGATGCGGGCGCGACGATGTGGTTCTAGTGGGAGACCCGATGGATCGCGAAGTCTATTTGGACTACCAGTCCGCGAAGCCCGTCGACCCGCGGGTCGTCGAGGCGATGCTGCCGTACTTCACGGAGCGCTTCGGCAACCCCGCCTCGCTGCACACGGTCGGAGACCGGGCGACCGCCGTATTGGACGAGGGCCGCGCGGGCGTCGCCGCGTTCATCGGCGCGCAGCCCGACGAGGTCATCTTCACGTCGGGCGCGACGGAGTCGAACAACCTGGCCCTCATCGGGTACGCCAACCGGGCCAAGCGCGAAGGCGCCCACGTGATCATCTCCGAGGTCGAGCACATCTCGCTGCACAACATCGGCAAGTTCCTCGAGAAGTCGGGCTTCCGCGTCACCAAGGTCCCTCCGGACCAGTTCGGGCGCATCGATCCCGACAAGCTCCGCTCCCGGATCACCGATGACACGGTCCTCGTATCGGTCGGATGGGCGAGCAACGAGATCGGCACCGTCCAACCCATCTCCCGGATAGCCGAGATGCTGCGCGGCACCGGCGTGGCGCTGCACGTGGACGCGGTGGCGGCGGAGGGTCTGCTGCCCATGGACATGTCCGCGGTGCCGGTCGACCTGCTGTCCTTGTCGAGCAACGACATCTACGGGCCGCCGGGTCTTGGCGCCCTGTACGTACGCAAGGGCGTGCGCCTGGCCGCGGTCACGATCGGCGGGGGCCAGGAGAACGGCCTGCGGTCGGGCACGGAGAACATGCCGGCGATCGTCGGCATGGCCGCCGCCGCCCGTATCAGCGCCGAGGAGCTCCCGCGGGAGTCCGCGCGACTCGCGGCGATGCGCGACCGGCTCATCGCCGCCGTGCTCTCGACGATCCCGGATTCCCATCTCAACGGGCACCCCACCGAGCGCCTTCCCAACAACGCCCACTTCCGGTTCGAGGGCATTGAGGGCGAGTCGCTCCTGCTGTCGATGAAGGACAAGGGGATCGCCGTCTCCACCGGCTCGGCATGCTCGTCGAAGACCCTCGAGCCGTCCCACACGCTCATCTCCTGCGGGCTGCTGCACCAGGAGGCCCACGGGTCGCTCGAGTTCACCTTCGGACGCTTCAGCCAGGACGCCGATGTCGACCGCGTGATGGAAGTCCTGCCCGACATCGTCGCGAGACTGCGACGCATGTCGCCGCTCTACGAGACGCACTAGGAGAGTCCCATGAAGTCCACGCAGTACTCCGAGAAGACGCTCGATCACTTTCGCAATCCCCGAAACGTCGGCACGCTCGAGGGCGACGACGTGGCCGTCGGCCGTGTCGGCAACCCCGTGTGCGGCGACATCATGGAGATGTTCATCCGCGTGCGCGACGACCGCATCGAGGACATCGCGTTCCAGACCTTCGGGTGCGGCTCGGCCGTGGCCACTTCGAGCATGACGACGGAGCTGGTGAAGGGCATGACCCTGGACGAGGCCCTTACGGTCACCAGACGGGACGTCGCCGATGCGCTCGACGGGCTTCCTCCGATCAAGATGCACTGCTCGAACCTGGCGGCCGACGCGCTGCACGACGCGATCAAGAACTACCGTTCGGGCAAGAAGCTCGAGCCGATGTCGACCGAGGAGATCGCCGGCGCCGGCACCGGGTGCGGGGTGTCCGTGGCGACGGTCGTCGAGGGCATCGCGGACTACGCGGGCCGGGGCGTGTACGCGGCGGTCCCCGACGTCACGCAGCTCGCCGACAAGCGCGTCCTCATCGTCGACAAGGGCGTCGCGTCGGCGCGGCTCGCGCTCGCGCTGACCGAGGTGACTCCCCGGGTCATCTTCCTCACCGAGCTGGATGCGCTGGGCCTGCCCGAGGAGCTCGCCACTCAGGTGAAGCGGTCCGACGTGAAGGTGCTCTTCCAGTCCCGTTTGGCCGCGGTCCGCGGAGAGGGCGAAGTCGAGAAGGTCCTGATCCACGACCTCGACGAGGACAACGACTACGAGCTCTTCGTCGACGCGGTGGTCATGCTGGAGCCATAGGGGAGCATTCCCGGAAGCACCGTGAAAGGGCCCGTCTCGCGACGAGACGGGCCCTCGTGGTTCGTCGATGCAACGCCTACCGTATCGGCTCCAGCTTGGCCGAGAAGTGCCGCAGGAATGCGGCCTGCTCGACGATGCGGTACGCCGGCAGGCTCTCGCGCTCCTCGAACGCCTTCACCACGACCTCGATGACGTAGTCCATGTGGCTCTGGGTGTACACGCGACGCGGGATTGCGAGCCGCACGAGTTCGCGCGGGCCGGCGGTCTCCTGTCCGGTCTCCGGGTCGTGATGGCCGAACATGAGCGTGCCGATCTCGCAGGCGCGTACGCCTCCGAGCAGGTAGAGCGCGATGGCGACCGAGACGCCCGGGAGCTGCGTGGGCTCGAGGTGCGGCGCGAAGCGCTCGGCGTCGAGGTAGATCGCGTGGCCGCCGGTCGGCCACAGCAGCGGCACGCCGGCGTCGCGCAGGTGCTGCCCGACGTACCGGGTCGAGGTGATGCGGTAGTGCAGGTAGTCCTCGTCGACGCCCTCCTGGATCCCGATGGCGATCGCCTCGAGGTCGCGTCCCGACAGCCCGCCGTACGTGGGGAAGCCCTCGGTGAGGATGA
>PKWR01000216.1:5274-10019 GCA_003133285.1 Coriobacteriia bacterium | reverse complement strand
GTGATTCGAGATACGGGAAGGGGTATGTCTCCCTTTAACCCGCAACGCACCGAGAGGGTCTTCAATGCCGCACCAGAAGTTCGACGTTTCGAAGATCGAGCGCTTGGAGGACCGGGCCCGCTTCGACTCCCTGGATCCCGATGTGATGTGGTCCGCTCTCGGCTCACCATCGCCGCGGGTCATCGTGGACATCGGAGCCGGCACAGGACTGTTCGCGCGACGCTTCGCTGCCATGGCGCCCGACGCGACGGTGTTCGCGGCGGACACCGCTCCGGTGATGCTCCGCTGGATCGAGGAGCACCCTGACCCTGTGGTCGGGGAGCGGATCAAGCCGTTGCTCGCCGAGGAGTCGAAGGTCCCGCTGCCTGACGGCACCGCCGACCTCGCCGTCATGATCAACCTCCACCACGAGCTGATCGACCCGGCAGCGAGCTACCGGGAGGCGTTCCGGCTCCTGCGCCGCGGCGGCCAGTTCCTGGTCGTCGACTGGTCCCCCGGAAACACCGAGGGCGGGCCGCCGCAGCATATCCGCGCGACGCCCGAGCAGATCGTCGACCTGCTCGAGAGTGCGGGCTTCGTCGAGGCTGTGTCGTTTGCGGGCCTGCCGAAGCATTCGATCGTCACAGCAAGGAAGAACGTGCCGTAGCGCGTCAGGGCCGGAAGAGGAGTGATCGGATATGAAGCTGAACGAAGGAACCTTCGACCGTGTCATACGCGTCGTTCTGGGTGTGGTGCTGCTCTACCTCGGCATCATGTCCGTCGCGGGCGTATGGGGCATCGTGCTCGACGTCCTGGGAGCCATCGTCCTGATCACGGGCGTCGTCGGCTTCTGCCCGCTCTACAAGCTCCTTGGCAATCTCAGCACGGCCAAGAAGTAGCCACTGCAAGGGGCGACGGGGCGACCTGCGGGCGGGAACGCGTGACGGGCCGCACTTGGGCGTCCGTGCGGCGAGCGCGAGGCATACCGGAAGGGCGGGGCACCGATGCCCCGCCCTTCGTGCGTCTACCGCTTGTCCCGCAGTAGTTGTTCCGAACATCTAGGTGCCGTATACACGTAGAGAGGCACGGGGGAATCGGGCTGGAGGGGATTCATGGGTATCGAGGTCACAGGGACCGTGGGACTGCCGACGGACGGCGCGGTCCAGGCGGCCGATCGAGCGTCAGCGAACCCGGGCGGCAGGACATCGCTCGCCGAGCCGACCATCCTGTGCGCCTTGGCGTCACGCCCCATCCATGGCTATGAGCTGAAGCAGGCGGTCCAGGAGATAACGGGCGGATTCCTGTCTCTCGACCCCCCGGGGATCTACCGTATGCTCCGGCACCTCGAGGAAACGGGCATGGTCGAGTCGTCATGGACTCCCGGTGAATCAGGCCCTCAGCGCCGTGAGTACACGCTCACGGACGCAGGCAGGGTTCTGCTGGCCGACTGGGGGCAATTCCTGACCAGACAGCGCCAGGCGTGCCTGTTCACTGTGAATGCCATCGACGCGGCACTCGGCATCGCAAATCAGACCGTGGAGTGCGCGGATCCTCCTCTTTGCGCGCCGGCGGAGCCGGGAGGTGGTGCCTGAGGAACAGACTGCCGGCACGCGCCTCTCGAGCGCCCGAGCAGCACCGAGGGCCACGCAACGCTCCGATCGATGTCAGCAGCACATCAGGCAATGTAAAGGAGAGAGAAGTATGTCCGAAGAGATGATGTCACGACGCAACTTCCTCGGCGGCGTCGGCGCCGTCCTGGGCCTGGCCGCAGTCCCGCTGCTTGCCAGCGCAGCCGCGCCCGCGACGGCCGCCGCGGTGACTACCGCCCCCGTAGCGCTTCCGTGGCCCTATACCCACCTCGATGCCGAGACCATCGGCCGCCGTGCGTACGAGCTCTACTACCTCCAGGGTGGATGTGCAGAGGCGACCTGGTACCCGATCATCGAAGCCCTCTCGGCCGACAACCCCACCACGTGGGGCACGCTCCCGAAGAAGATGTTCGGGTTCGGCGGCGGCGGCGTGAACGCGTGGGGCACGCTCTGCGGCACCTGCAACGGCTCCGCTGCGATCATCAAGATGGTCATCCAGACCGCCGCCGGCGGAACGCTCATCGACAACGACTTCCAGTTCTACTCCGAGACGCCGCTTCCCACGAACGGCATCGACAAGGCCGTTCGCGCCGGGTGGACGCCCGCCGCAGGCGTTCCCGCGCCTATCCCGAACGTGCCGACCTCCACAGCCCACTCTCCTCTCTGCCATGTCTCGCTGACCCAGTGGATGGCCACCACCGGCGCCACCGACGGCAGCGCTCAGCAGAGGGACCGCTGCGCCAAGGCCTGCTACGACATGGCCAAGCACACCGTGGAGTTGCTGAACGACTACTTTGCCACCCCCAGCGTGACTGACTCCGCCGCGCTCGATGCGACGTATGTGGGTTGCGTGACCAGCGGCTGCCACAGCAAGGCGGGCATGGCCGAGCACGGGAAGATGGCGTGTGATTCCTGCCATGACGAGCCCGTCGACCACGCGACCCACTAGTGACCGGTTCGAAGGCTGAGCTTCTCTGAATCGTGCGGGGTGTGCCCTATCCCGCATCCGAAATCCACATGGAGGTGTGCAAATAGTGAAGAGGACTATCCCCATTGCGGCATTCGTCGTCGTCGCGCTGGTAGGCGCGTTCGTCGCGACCGCCGTAGCGACTCCCTCTATGACCACCAGCTGCCAAGGGTGCCATAGCGGCACCGCACTGGTCGTCACCGCGACCCAGACCTCGAACGATGGCACGACCGCCGGCTACAACGTGACCGCGCCCGGCTGCGACTACATCGCTGTGTTCGACGGCGCCACCAAGTACAGCCAGATCACCAGCCAGACCGCAGCGATCACCGTGCCCGCTGGCAAGACCTACGTGCTGCAGGCCGTCAAGGGGCCGGGCATGACCGGCGGCTTCGGATCGACCAGCATCAGCCCGACCGCCACCGTCGTGGACATCATCCCGACCAACACGGTCGATGCGACGTGCGCCGTGACCGTGTGCGACGCGGTCGCGCGCTACACCGGGGACGCCACGATCAAGCTGACCGCCACGGACAATGCCGAAGGCTGGGGCGTGGCCTACATCTACTACCAGCTCGACGGCCCGTGGACGCGTCTGATCACGGTCCCGGCCAACCATCGGAGCTATGAGGCCAACGTCTCGGTCGCCGCTCCTGCGACCGGCTCGGTGGTGCACACGCTCAAGTTCTGGTCCCAGGACAACTACGGCAACGTCGAGAAGTTCACCACGAAGACCTTCACCGTAGTCGCTCAGCACGCGATCGCCGCGACGGCCGGCGACCACGGCAGCATCACGGCATCGAAGACCGTCACCGACGGCGACGACGCCACGTTCACGATCACGCCTGACGCCGGCTATCACGTCGCTGACGTGCTCGTCGATGGCGTGTCGGTGGGCGCAGTCACGTCCTACGCGTTCCCGAACGTGGCCAAGGACCACACCATCTCCGCTACGTTCGCGGAGAACGCGGCCTCCTTGATCGCGACGAGACTCACGATGAACGTGAACCCCACGAGCCTGTCTCTCGGACATTCGGCGCACTTCTTCGGCGTCATCGCGCCGAACATGGCGGACGGGACGCCCATCGCGCTCCTCGTCCGGAAGGCCGGACAGACCAACTGGACCCGGGTCGGCTCGTATGTGCGCACCTACAGTGCCCACCACTGGTCTCGCTACTACCATCCCGCCACGCGCGGCACCTACTACTTCAAGGTGAAGTTCTCCGCGACGGCGACGTTTGCGGGATCCACCTCCAGGACCGTCAAGGTGGTCTGGAAGTAGCTCCGCAGTAGCCGCTCTCGTATGACCGGAGACCGGGTGTGAACGAGGAGCCCGGAGGCGAAAGCCTCCGGGCTCCTCGTTCATGTCTCAAGGGTCTTGCCCATGAGGCGGCGGTCGCGACTCCTGGTGAGATCGGGGACGACAAGCGCCCCCGCCAGTGCGGGGCGGGCGTGGCGGGGGCGCAGTGCGCGGGAGAGTCCGCGTCAGAGGGTGGCTTGGGGGTGACCCGGATCCGCCGCTGCGGCCTCGTCGATGATCTGGACGATCACCGCTTCGACCTCGGCCGCGACGTCGCCGATACCGGCCTCGGGGAAGAAGGCGCCGATGAGCGACGGGCGCATGGTCGAGATGAAGACCTGACCGTCCTCCTCGTAGACCATGACCGGGCAGGGGAGCATGAGGCCGATCTTCACGTCGCGCGCGAGCACCTGGCTGGCGTACTTGGCGTTGCACATCTCGATGATGGTGACGGGCTCGCGGACGAAGCCCTTCTCCGCCAACGTCGCCGCCACGTCGTGCACGAACTGCACCTTGAAGCCNNGTCGATACCGTGTAGTCGAGTTCCATGATCGGATCACAGCTCCGTTCGGATGTAGGCGATCATCTTCGGCGTGATGTGCGGGACGAGCAGCGGGAGCATGTTCGGCATCAGCGCATCCATGGTCTTCGGCAGCAGGTCGGGCATGAGAGCCTCCATGTCCTCGGGCAGCGGCCCGACGCGGCGGGAGACCTCGGCCAGCATGGCGGGCATGACCTTGGGCATGAGGGCCGGCATGAGCATCGGCATCATCGCGGGCATCATCTTCTCCATGAGAGAGAGGCCACCCGGGACGGCGCGCGCGGCCTTCATCATCGGCACCATGCCGGCGGGCATCGCCGCCATCATCTGCGGCAAGAGCGCGGCCATCAGGTCGGCCATCGCCTCCGG
>PKWR01000216.1:657-5164 GCA_003133285.1 Coriobacteriia bacterium | reverse complement strand
GCACCGGCGTCCACGGCCTCATCGAGCCGCATCTTGCCGAGGATCGGCGCGACGGGCGTGTCGCCGATCAGGGTCAGAACGGAGCCGCAGCACAACCCTTCCGCGCGGTTGTGCTCCATCTCGACGAGCGTGACGCCCGGGATCGCCTTCAGCAGGTCGCGCGGGGGCTCGTAGTTGCCCTGGGCGCGGCCCATGTGGCAGCTGTCGTGGAAGGTCAGCGTCTTGTTGACCTCGTGGTCGAAGACGAGCGTGCCGTCGGCGACCTTCTCCGCAACCAGCTCCGAGTAGTTCTTCACCTCGAAGTCGTATTCGTCGCCACGCTCCGCTGCGAGGTTGGCGTAGAGCTCCTTCCACACCAGACCGCACGCGGGGCAGGAGGTGACGATGGTCTTCACGCCGCGTTTCCGCATCTCGGAGGTGTTGTGCAGGTAGATCTCCTCGAAGACGTCCCACTTGCCGGAGACCTTCATGGGGATGCCGCAGCAGGCCTCGTCGGTGCCGAGCATGGTGAATTCGATGCCGGCCTTGTCGAGCAGGCGCACCGTCGCTTCCGCGACGTCGGTGTTCACATAGCTCGCCGTGCAGCCCGCGAAGTAGGCCACGGGCGCGCTCTCGAGGATCTTCGGGGCGATGTCTTCGGGCATCCAGTCCATGCGCTTCTCGCGCTTGCCGGCCCAGATGTTGTTCTCGCCGCGCAAGGAGGCGGCAATCATCTCGAACGGCGGGAAGGTCATGCGGCCCTCGTCGTGGATGAGCTTGCCGCGCATCGTCATCCACGAGTGCTCGACTGGCAGCTGCAGCTGGCAACGCGTGTTGCAGACCTCGCAGGTCGTGCAGACCAGGAACTTGTCGACCATCTCCTGGTCGAACTTCTCGCGTCCCTCCATCACGTCGCGCAGGTAGAGGTACTTGCCGCGCGGGGAGTGGCTCATCCAACCGCGTCCCGAGTACTCCTCGCACGTGTGGACGCAGTAGCCGCACTGGGCGCAGGCGTAGGCGTAGTAGGCGACGTCCTCCGGGATGCCCTTGCGCTCCTTGAGCGCGACGGTCGCCGGGGGCTTCATCAGGTTGGCCACGGGACGGATGAGCGGCTCGAACGCCGCGGCGAAGCCCATCACCAGGTCGATGACGCTGCGGCCGAGCACCTTGTTCGGGTTCATGAGACCGGTCGGATCCGCAGTGTTCTTGAAGTGCTCCAGGCGGCGGACGCGGTCCTCGCCGAGCACCGACGCCGCCTCACGGCGGAAGTAGAGGCCGGTCGAGTACGCAGCGCCGCCGTGGCGCTTGGCGATGGCGATGACCGAGAGGGAGAGCGCGAAGGCCGCGTTGAAGGCGAAGGTGCGAGCGTCGTGCGGGATGAAGCCCAGCAACACGACGTGGTCGCCCTTGCCGAGCATGCCCTCGAGCACGAACGGCTGACCGATCTTGGCGTCGATCTCCTCGAGCACCGCGGACAGCGACGTCAGCGGGACGACGACCTCGGTCGGGATGATCGAGGGCCCGACGCGCTTCAGGCGCATGGGGGCGAAGCGCTGCTCCCATTCATGCTCCGCGGCCTCGGGGGGCAGCTCGGTACCGCCGTGGGCCAGGACGATCGCGTCGAGCTTCGGGCCGATCGCATCCTCCCGTGACGTCGGGTAGGCGATGACGGCGAGGAAGGCCTCGGGAAGCTTCGGCTCGTAGTGGTCGTGGGCCTCCTCGTAGGGGTGGCCGTGGCGGTGGGGCAGTGTCTTCTTCAGGCGCGTCGATTCCGGGTTGAGGAACGTGATCGACCAGATGGGCAGCTTGCCCGCCGACACTCCCGCGAGCGCCGCGCTCAGTGCGGAGGCGCTGTTGAAGGCCACCAGGCGGTGTGTCTCGGGCTCGAGGTCGCGCAGCTTGACGGTGACCTCGGTGATGATGCCGGTGATCCCCTCTGCGTCGGCGATCAGGTTGGCGAGGTCGTCTCCGGCGAACTCGCGGACCTCGCCCGTCGGCAGGACGACGCGCGCGGAGGCGACGTTGTCCTTGAACATGCCGTACTCGTAGGAGCCGAAGCCCGCGCCACCCTGGGCGAGCCAGCCGGCCACCGAGGACGAGGGGGTCGATGAGGGGTAGAGGCGAAGAGCGAGTCCCAGGGGGGTCAGCTTGCGCTCGAACTCCTCCCAGATGAGGCCCGGCTGGACGCGCGCGGTGCGCGCAGCGACGTCGACGTCGAGGACAGCGTGCATGCCCGACAGATCGACGACGACCGCGCCTTCGACCGGCAGGACACCGCCGTAGCCGGAGGTCGACGCTCCGCGCGGGACGAGCTTGAGGCCCTCCTTGGCGGCGAAGCCGACGATCGCGATGACCTCTGCCTCGGTCAGCGGCCGGACGACAGCGCCCGCGAGACCCGCGGGCACGAACGGCTTCACCAGCTTGGGCATCTCGCCGATGTCGGCGGAGTACATCCGCCGCTCGACGCGGTCGGTCCTGATCCGGTCGCCGACGATGCGGCGCAACCCGGCCTCGGCGCGTTCGTTCACTACAGCCATATCGAAGAAGTCCTCTCCCAGTCCATTCGAATAGCGCCGGCGCGTAGGTGTGCCAGCGCGCATACAAAATACCTAGCGGGGTATGAGTCGAGAATACCCGCGAGGGTATAGAGCGTCAACGCGCGCAGGCCGAACGGTCATGCCCATCACCTGTTCGCAGCGCGTTCACGCCTCCTTCACCCCCGGGCTCCATAACCGGACGTGCAGAGAGCCCGCGAGACCACAACGAGGAGGCAGTCCGTGTCGATCCCCACCAGCAGCGCCCCTGAGGCGCCCGAGCCGTCGGGCACCGCGCGATCCGGCCGCTACGAGCGCAGCGACCGTGCAAAGCAGGGCACGAGCAGGATCATCCGTTTCGCTGTGCTGATAGCAGGGCTCGTCGTCATCACCGCGCTCGGGCTGCTCCACCAGGCCGGCGGCATCAAGATCGTCGGCGTCGACGCGCTGTGCCCGTTCGGAGGCATCGAGACGCTGTGGACGCTGGTCTCGAGCGGCGTGTTCGTGAAGCAGATCGCGGCGTCGAGCGTCATCCTGCTTGCGGTCGTGCTCGTGATCGCCGTCGTGTTCCGCCGCTCGTTCTGCGGCTCGATCTGTCCGTTGGGCGCGCTGCAGGAACTGTTCGGGAAGGTCGGCAAGGCCGTCTGGCGGCGTAAGCGCCCGCAGGTCCCCGTAGCGATCGACAAGCCGGCGCGGTACCTCAAGTACGTTCTGCTCGTGGTGGCGGCGGTTTGGTCGTGGCAGGCCGGGGCGCTGGTGATCCGGCCCTACGATCCATGGGTGGCCTGGATGCACCTCTCCAGCGCCGAGGTCTTCGCGGAGTTCTCCATCGGCTTGGCTGTCCTGGGCGTCTCGCTCGTGGGCTCGATGGTCTACGAGCGGTTCTTCTGCAAGTACCTGTGCCCGATGGGCGGTTTCCTGGGAGCGATCTCGCGCTTCTCGATCTTCAAGGTGCGCCGCAACGAACCCACCTGCATCGATTGCGGCGCCTGCGACAAGGCGTGCCCGGTCAACATCAAGGTCTCCCAGGTCGCAGTCGTGGAGTCGCCGGAGTGCATCAACTGCAACGAGTGCGTGGATGCGTGCCCGGTCAAGGGCACGCTGGAGGTCTCGACCAAGGCGTCCGGCTCCGGCAAGCGCACCGTGCTGACCCCGCTCCAAGTCCTGGGAAGCGTCGTCGCGATCATCGCGGTGCTCATCGCCGCAGCCACTGCCGTGGGGTCGTTCGCGTGGACGCTCCCGTCGCTGGCCGAGTCGGCGAGCACCAATGGTGGAGCCGTGAACGTCGACGACATCCGGGGTTCGATGAGCTTCGAGGAGGTCGCGACGGCCACCGGCATCCCGGGGAGCGCCTTCCGCGAGCGGTTCAAGGTCACCGAGGCGGACATGGCGGTGCCGATGAAGGACATCGCTGAGACGTACGGGTTCGATGTCCAGACCGACGTGCGCGCGTTCGTGAGCGAGCAACTGGCGACCGCGAAGTAGGACGACCGATGCGGCGGGTACCATCCGGGGTGTGGCTTCCGACCCGAGCGAAACGAGGGCACCATGGCTGACAAGAAGATCGGACTGGTGATAACCCACGCCGCGGACGATCCTGAGATGGCGACGCTGCCGTTCATCTTGGCCAACGGCGCGATGGTGATGGATGTCGAGCCGGTGATCATCCTTCAGGGAGAGGCCGTCCGCATGGCCGTGCCGGGCGGTGCCGACGAGGTGATCGCGGAAGGGCTGGCGCCGCTCGCCGACCTGATGGCCGCCGTGCTCGATTCGGGGCTCAAGATCATGGTCTGCTCGCCGTGCCTGGCGACGCGCGGCATCGGCGAGGACCAGCTGCGCGAGGGCTGCTACGTCGGCGGTGCCGGGGTCATCGTCCAGGCGATGCTCGACTGCGAGAACTTCCTGCGGTACTGACGCGGCCCCACCACGAACCGACAAGGCCCGCCCCGCGCGATGCGGGACGGGCCTTGTCGTGTGCGACGGCGCTATTGCGC
>PKWR01000216.1:0-634 GCA_003133285.1 Coriobacteriia bacterium | reverse complement strand
TCACCGCTCTTGATGCGGACCTTGTCGAACTCGTCCATCGCAACGATCCCTCCGCCGCCGCCGCAGCACCACTGCTTCTCGCGGTTCGGCGTCATGTCGACGAAGTCGGTGGCTAGCGCCTTCACGATGTTGCGCGGCTGCTCGAAGATGCCGCCGTTGCGACCGATCTGGCAGGGGTCGTGGTAGGTGACCCGCTCCTTGATCGCCCTGGGGTCGACCTTGATGCGGCCGTCCGCGATGTACTCGTCGATGACCTCGAGGATGTGACGGACCTTGAAGGGCATCTTCTCCTTCGCCCAGGCCTCGTAGAACATCTCGGCGACGCGGTACGCGTGGCCGCACTCGGTGATCACGACCTCCTTGACGCCCAAGCGCTTCGCCTCGTGCATGTAGCGGTCGGCGATGAGCTTGGCCTTCGCGGGGTCGCCATAGAAGAAGCCGTAGTTGGCGGCCTCGAACATCGAGATGGTCCAGTTCGCACCAGCCTCGTCGAAGATCACCGCCGCCGGCTTGATCGAATGCGCGCCGGCGAGCGCGACGTACAGGACGTCGGCGCCCTGCTTGTTCACGGGGATCGGGATGTCGCGGCCGTACTCCTCGCGCAGCTCCTTCTCCTGGTCCTTGAAGCCGTCGG
>PKWR01000199.1:12199-19440 GCA_003133285.1 Coriobacteriia bacterium | reverse complement strand
GCCTGGGATGACTCTGGCTGCAGGACCGATTGGTCTCTCCCGGCAATCGATGTCCACGAAGGAGAGCCGATAGTGCCGACCCTGATCGCGCTCGGGCCCGCGGTGCTCGCTCTGGCCGGCGCCTACGTCATGCTGAGCGTGGCGTCGCTCGTTTTGTACGGCGTGGACAAGGCCGCCGCCGAGCACGGCAGATGGCGCATACCTGAGATCACCCTCCACCTCGTCTCCGTGACCGGGGGATGGCCGGGCGCCCTGGTCGCACAGCGCCTCTTCCGGCACAAGACGAGGAAGCAGCCGTTCCGGACCGTCTTCTGGTGCACGGTCGTCGTCAACTGCGCCGCGCTCGCGTGGCTCGTGCACAGCATGCCGGCCGCATGGCTGCCCTGAACGTGGATCCGCTTCGGAAGAAGGAGTCGCGTCATGGCGAGCGAGCGCATGAGTGACGAACAGATCATCCGGACCTTCCCTGAGGAGGCTCTGGCGCTGCTGTCGGCGGAGCAGCGCGCCGCCCTCGACAGCATCCTGGCGCGACTCGCGGCAGCGGAGAAGGTGTGCGAGCTCGTCAGGGTCAGCCTCTCACCCAAGCTGCGCAAGGCGAGCGAGAAGAAGATGTACTGGTGGGATGTCGGGATAGCCGTCAAGGAGTGGGAGACGCTGGCGAAGCCGTGAGCGGGGACTCGGCGGTCCGGCCCGCGGGGCAACGAGCGGAACGTCAGCGGGTAGACTGAGCCGGTAACCCGGGCGCTCGTATTCGCGACCCGCGCCGGCCTCATACAAGGCGGAGGACCACATGCCACCGACCGCAGGCATCATCATCACCTTGGCGCTGGTCTTCTACTCCATCGGAGTCTGGAGCGAGCGGATCGTCGGGAGGCTGAAGCCTTGGCACCTCGTGTTCTTCCTGCTCGGGCTCGTGTGCGACACGGCGGGCACCGGATTGATGTTCGCCTTCGTCGGAGGCATGACCTTCGATCTCCACGGTGTGACGGGCCTGCTCGCGATCATCCTCATGCTGGTGCACGCCGTTTGGGCGACGGTCGTCCTCGTGCGCAAGGACGAGGGCTGGATCAAACGGTTCCACAGGTTCAGCATCCTCGTCTGGGTGGTCTGGCTCGTTCCCTATCTGAGCCCCATGTTCTTCGCGATCGCGAAGCGCTAGGCCGGCCATGACCGACTCCGTCGCCTCTCGGATCCGGGTCGTCCGGGGAGACATCACCGCGCTCGCGGTCGACGCGATCGTGAACGCGGCGAACAGCTCGCTGCTCGGCGGCGGTGGCGTCGACGGAGCGATCCACCGCGCGGCCGGTCCGGGCCTGGCGCAGGAGTGCCGCCGGCTCGGCGGATGCCCGACGGGCGAAGCACGCATGACCGGCGCCTACGACCTGCCCGCCCGTGTCGTGATCCACGCCGTGGGGCCGGTCTACCAAGGGGGCGGTGCCGGAGAAGCGTCGCTTCTGGCTTCGGCCTACCGTTCTTCGCTCGAGCTCGCCGCGGAGGCGTCCGTCGAGTCCATGGCCTTCCCGTGCATCTCGACCGGGATCTACGGCTACCCTCAACGAGACGCCTGCGACATCGCCGTCTCCGCCGTGCACGATTGGCTGGAGACCCACGACCTCCCTCGCACGGTGGTCTTCTGCTGCTACCTGGAGCAGGACGTCGTTCTCTATGGAGCGCGCATCGAGCGGCTGATCTGACCGGTGCACCGCGCGGACGCTGCCCGCGCTAGACTGAGGCGCGGGGGCGCTGGTCGAACTCAAGATGGCCCGATGAGTCGGGGGAGCCGTATGAGCTGCAACGATCCACATCTCGAGGTGCAGATGGAACTCGAAGCGCGCCATCCGCAGGAGCAGGAGACTCCGCCGCCGGGGTTCGCGCGCACGCAGGCGCGGGTGCTCCTTTCGATCGCCGCGATCGTGGTCGTGATCTGGCTGATCTTCGTGGCCATTCGCTGATCGGCGCGGGTGTTCTGACACGCGCTCCAAGCGAGCGCCGCCGCTCACCGTGCGGAGCGCTCGACCGAATAGGGGAGCCGAGATTGTCTCAGCCAGCCGACACCGATCCCGACCGCGCGTTGATCGAAGCCGCGCGTGATGCCATCCGACGCAACTACGACGCGGAGGGCGAGAGACACACCGTGGGTGCCGCGGTCCTCTGCGCGAGCGGCAGGATCTACGTGGGCGTCAACCTCTACAGCATCCACGGTTCCTGCGCCGAGTTCATCGCGCTGGGCGCCGCGATCACCGCCGGCGAGCGCGAGTTCGTGACGCTCGTCAGCGTGCGCGGCGCGGACGGGGAGGAGCTCCTCGCTCCCTGCGGTAACTGCCGGCAGATGCTTGCGGGCTACGCTCCGGACTGCGACGTGATCGTGCCCACGGGATCCGGGACAGCACGGGTGAAGGCTGCGGACCTGCTGCCGTATGCCTATCAGGTGGAGTAGGGCCGCGGGGTGACGAGAGCGGTCGGCGACGCCCGGGGATCGGAGTCCGCATGACGAGCGTGCGTGCGGAGAGACCGGAGGACGCAGCGGCCATCAGACAGGTCCATCTCGCCTGCTTCCCGACCGACGTGGAGACGCGGCTCGTCGACCTGCTGAGAGAGGCGGGCCATCTTGCGGTGTCTCTCGTCGCCGAGGAGGACGGGCAGGTCGTCGGTCACGTCGCCTTCAGCCCTGTGTCGGCTGCATCAGGTGAGGCGGGTGCAGGGCTCGCTCCCATCGCGGTCCTCCCGGCATACCGGCGTCGCGGTGTCGCGCATGCGCTGGTCGAGCAGGGACTCGCCTCGTGTGCGGCACTCGGCTTCGGCTGGGCGGTCGTGCTCGGCGAGCCGGAGTACTACTCACGGTTCGGATTCCGATCGGCCACAAGCTCCGGGCTGGCGGACGAGTACGGCGGCGGTGACGCGTTCCAGGCGATCGAGTTGAAGGCCGGGTTGCTGCCTGGGGGCGCCGGACTGGTCCGGTACGCGCCGGAGTTCGAGTCGCTCGAGTAGCCGCGTTGGGAGGGCCAGTGAGCTTCGTGCGTTCCATCCGTCGCGGACTCGAGTTCGGCCTTGGCATGGCGCGCTCGGCCCTTGGCCGGCCCGACCCCTGGGAGGGGAGCATCCGCAGGTTCGAGGCGTCGGACCGCAGGAGCGCTCCGGCGGCGGGCGGTATCGTCTTCACCGGCAGCTCGAGCTTCACGCTGTGGTCGACCCTCGAGCGGGACATGGCGCCCTTGCGGGTGGTCAACCGCGGCTTCGGCGGCGCGATGATCGACGACGTCGTCCGCTATGCGGACCGGATCGTCGTGCCGTACCGCCCGTCGGCGGTCGTGCTCTTCGCCGGCACCAACGACATCTCAGGACCGAGCCCGGCGTCGCCCGAGTACATCGCCGAGCGTTTCGACGCCTTCGTCGCGCGGATCCACGAGGCATTGCCCCGGGCGCTCGTCTTCTACGTGGCCATCACGCCTTCCCGCGCACGGTGGGGGCTCTGGCCGGTCGCGCAACGCGCGAACCGGCTGATCGAGGAGCGCGTGCTGGCCGATCCAAGGTTGCGATTCATCGATCTCACCAGCCGGTTGCTGGACCGGGGCGGCCTGCCGGACCGGACACTGTACCGGTCCGACGGCCTGCATCCGAGCAAGCGAGGCTATGAGGTCTGGGCTGCAGCGATCCGCTCGGAGCTCGAGAAGGAGCCCGCGCTCACGCCGTAGGCGCACTTCCGCCGGAGCCTCCGGTCCGTGGGGGAGTGGGTCGATGACGTGGTCTTCGCGTTGGTAGAGTTGCAGCGGAACCCGGCGGCGACCCGACCGGCGGGGCGAGCGCGGTGCCTACAGCGGGACAGAGCCGACAGGAGGCTGCACGAGATGGCAGAGCGACCGACGGCCGGCTCCATCGAGGAGTACATCGCAGGGTTCCCTCCCGAGACCCAAGAGGTGCTGAAGGAGTTGCGCGCTCTGATCAGGGCGACCGCGCCCGACGCGATCGAGACGATCAGCTACGCGATGCCCACGTTCGACCTGAATGGGAAGCATCTGGTCCACTTCGCGGGATTCAAGCATCACGTGGGGCTCTATCCGATGCCCAGCGGGATCGAGGCGTTCAGGGCTGAGCTCGGGCCCTACAAGAACGCGAAGGGCTCGGTCCAGTTCCCGCTGGGCAAGCCCATGCCCTGGGACCTGGTCCGCCGGATCGTCGAGTACCGCGTGAGGGAGAACGCGCGCAAGACGTCGAAGTAGCGCGCCGTCCCGTTGCCCGGCAACCGGATTGTCGACGCCCCCTAGGGTCGGCACAACGCGCATAATCGAACATGCAGGAACAGGAAGGACGGGGGCCGTGCTGCAGCGGCTGCGGAGAGGGGACACGTGGCGGCCAGGGTGATCGTGCGTTGGGTGGAGAACGACCAGCTCCGCGTCGGGTCGATCGCCGACCTTGCCGACGCGAAGGCAGGCGCCGGAGCCGTATGGGTCGACGTGTCCGAACCCGATGAGGACTCGCTGAAGGCGCTCGCGGCCCACTACCCCCTGCATCCGCTCGCTCTCGAGGACACCGTGCACTTCCCGCAGCGGCCGAAGCTCGACACCTACGCCGAGAACCTGTTCATGGTCTGGGTGTCGCCGCAGCTCGGAGACGGTCAGGCCCTCGTCCTCAGCGAGATCGACGTCTTTCTCGGCACCGACTACCTCATCACCTCGCACCGCAACCACATCAAGGCGATCGACGAGGTCGCGGATGACGCCTGCGGGGTCGTCGCGCGCGGCGCCGCCTGGACGCTGCACAGCATCCTCGATCGTTCGGTGGATCGGATGTTCCCGGTCGTGGACATGGTCGGAGAAGAGCTCGACCGCATCGAGAACGAGCTGCTCGCCAAGGTCAAGGACGAGCAGCTGCAGCAGCTCTACCAGGTGAAGCGCGTGATGCTCAGCCTGCACAAGGTCGTCGGGCCGGAACGGGACGTCCTGCGTGCGATGGCGCGGCACGACGAGCTCGTGAGCCAGGAGGCCTACCTGTACTTCCAGGACGTCGGCGACCACGTCGCACGCATCTCGGACGCCATCGATACCTATCGCGACGTCGCCTCGAGCGTCATGGACATCTACCTCTCCGCGATCTCCAACCGCCTGAACGTCGTGATGAAGCAGCTGACCGTCGTCGCGACGATCTTCATGCCGCTCACGCTCATCTCGGGCGTCTACGGGATGAACCTCACGAAGACGATGTGGCCGGCGCCCGAATGGGCCTGGTCGTTCCCGGCCGTCATCGCCTCGTTCGTCGTCATCACGATCGGGATGCTCTTCGTGTTCAAGAGGAGGGGCTGGTGGTAGCCAGGCCGGCGCGTCGCGACCCGAAGACGGCGGTGCAGAACCTGCCCGTCGACCACTCACGCGACGTCATCTCGATACCGAATGTGATCACGGTGCTGAGGCTCGTCCTCATCCCGTTCTTCTTCTGGTTCCTCGTCTTCGAGGCGCCCAGCTCGGGCCGCAACGACGCGGCCTTCGGGCTGTTCACCATCTGCGCGGGCACCGACTGGCTGGACGGCCTGATCGCGCGCGCGACGGGCACCGTCACCGCGATCGGGAAGATCATCGACCCGCTCGTCGACCGGCTCCTCATCGCGAGTGCGCTGCTGGGCCTCTATCTGGTCGGCCGCGTGAGCCTGCTGCTCCTGTTGGTGCTCGTCGGCCGCGACGTCTACCTGCTCTACGGAGCGTGGGTCCTCGAGCGCCACGGCCGCCGGATCCCGGTCACATGGCTGGGCAAGGCGACGACAGCGGTCCTGCTCGCCGGGTTCGCATCGCTCATATGGGACTTCCCCGGCGTGAGCACCCCCGTCCTCGGAACGATCGGGCTGGGGTCCGCGCACGTCACCATCGGCGGCGAACACCTGCTCGGCTTCTACCTCGTTGTCGCCGGCGTGGTCATGTCGCTATCGGCCGCTGTGCAGTACACGTTCATCGCACGTCGGGCCTACCGCGAGGCGCTGGCGGAGCAAGCGGCCCTGACGCCTCCGAAACCCTGATCCGTAGCCGGGTCGTTACGGCAGCTACCTGCGGGAACGACTTGGCCTCCTGTATGCTGGAGACCCCCATCCGCAGGTGACTGCGAGAACGGTCCAGCCAGGCGATGTCCGACACACCCGAAACACCGTACGTGTCGCGCCGCTCCCGTACAGCGGCGCGCGCCTCATGGCGCGACGTGCTCACCGGCGACCGCCGCATGATGGCTGCGATCGTCGCCGCGGCGGTGGCCGGGCTCCTCGTGCTCGGTATCGTGGTCGACATCGCCGCGACCCAGGGGCGCGTGCATCCCGGTGTCCGCGTCGGAGACGTCTCGGTCGGCTCGATGATGCCGGCGGAAGCGCGCACGGCTCTTACGACCGCATTCGCCGCCGGCTCCAAGCGGCCGGTGACGGCCGTGTTCGGGACCCAGACCTGGAAGGTCGCCGACCAGCAGATCGGTGTGCGTGTCGACGCCACCGCGAGCATCGACGCCGCCATGGAGGTCGGACGCACCGGCGGCGTGCTGCAGATGCTCGGCCAGCGCGTCAGCGCGCTCTTCGGCGGGTCCAGCGTACCGGTGGTCGTCATGGGCGACCCGGAGCGGGCCGCCGCGCTGCTCGATGAGATCGACGCGTCGGTGACCGTCGCGGCCCGCGACGCCTCGGTGACCGTGAGTGGGACGTCCGTCGGCTTCGTCAAGAGTGCGCCGGGCAGGCGCCTCGATCGCGATCGGACCCTGGCCGCCATCGCCACCGCCTTCGTGAGCACCTCGCGCTCCGGCGCGGTCGTCTTTGCGAACGTTCCCGCATCGGTCAGTGACGAGGACGCGCAGCAGGCCCTCGCCGACGCGCGCGAGCTGGTCTCCGGTGGCGTGAAGATCGCGTTCGAGGGCGCGGTCACGCAGATCCCGCAGTCGCAGGTGGCCGGCTGGGTCACGTTCACCCGGGTGCCCGTGATCACTCCGGCCGTCGAGATCTCCACACCCGCGACCGGGTCCGCGGAGACGTCGACGGGAGCCTCGGCCGGCCAGCGCATGCGGCTGGTGGCCGGCTTCGACCCGACCCGCATCGGTGCCGCGATCGCGCCGCTCACCAAGGGGATCGGGCGGCCGGCCCGCGACGCGGCGTTCGTCGCCACGGGCGGTAGCGTCAGGATCACGCCGTCACAGGTGGGTCGCGGTCCCGATCTTGCGGGCCTCGCGACCGATCTCGCCCGCGCCTGCGTGGGCGGAGGGCCCCGCACCGCGACGCTCCGGCTGAC